>JAITVO010000062.1 GCA_031285765.1 Cytophagaceae bacterium
ACCCTTATTGAACCGGCAGCCGGCACGTTGGCGTACATATATAAAGGTATCAATGATACCGATTACGAAAGCAGCGATGCTCCTACGGCAGTGGGCGAGTACGAAGTAACCGCTGCTTATGCAGGCAGCAACAACTACCGGCAAGCCATTGCTGTTGCACATCTTGTTATTACAGATGCGGCTGATGATTTGCCCGAACTTTCACTCAGCAACCTTACGGTAGTATATGATGGACAGCCGCATGCAATAGGAACTGCAACTTGTCCGACAGGACTTACAGTAACATATTTCTATCGTGGCGCCGGATATAATTCGACAACTCCTCCGACCAATGCAGGTATTTACCGTGTAACAGCAACAACAGCTGCCACCGATGAATATTCGGCAGGCGAAGTAACGGCCAAGCTCACCATCCTGAAGGCGCAGCAGGTAATTGACTTCATCCTGCCCGAAAGTGTGCCTTACGGAAGCCCTGTTCTCAATATCAATGCAACAGTTAATGGAGCAGCGGCGGATGGTGCAACAGTTTATAAAAGCGGCAATACTAACAGTGCAACAATTAACACAGGCAATGTAGAATATGTCAATGCTGGTGTGGCGGCCATTACCGTATCTCACCCCGGCGACAACAACTATTTACCGGCAAGCCTTACCAAAACAGTAACTGTAACAAGGGCGCAGCTATTACTTACGCTGGACAGCGAAACGGTACCCTACACCGGTTCTCCTGTTTACATTACACCCGCCACCTTAGCGGGAGCAGTTGGCGACGCTGTGTTTACAATAACCTATTCGTACAAATTGGGCGATGTAACAGACGACCATGCACAGGAAACAGGCCTTTACACCGTTACGGCAACTGTAGCAGGCGATGCCAACCATATTGGCAATGTTGCTACGGCTACGCTGGAGGTAACAAAAGCCCAGCTTGAGTTGCACTTTAGCGGCAACGAAACAGTTACCTACACCGGAGCGCCGCTCTACATCAGTCCGGCTACATTAACGGGGGCAGGAGGCTCAACGGAGTTCCCCGTAACCTATTCGTACAAATTGGGCGATGTAACAACCGACCACGCGCTGAATGTAGCTGTTTACGAAGTTACGGCAACCGTAACCGGCAACAGCTACTACGAAGGCACAACCGCTACGGCAACGTTTACGGTGGTAAAGGCAACGCCGGTTATTACGCTGGTATCGGTAAGCACGCTCTATACCGGCAAACAGGTAACGGTTAATACGCCTGTGGTTACGGGAAGCCTTACAGCAAACCAGCTTGCGGTAACACTGATTTACGAAGGCATTAACGGTACCGATTATCCGTTAAACATCAGTGCACCCACCGAAGCAGGACACTATCGGGTTACGGCGCACACCGACGGCGACAGCAATCACAACCCGGCAACCACCACCACTACCATTTTAATTGGACCGGCAACACCAACCATGAGTATTGCCGATGCCAGCAAGGTATATGACGGCGCCCCGCTTGTGGCTGTTGCGCAGATTTTGCAAAGCACCCTTACGATAACCTACAGCTATGCAGGCACGCTTAAGGACGGTACCAACTATCCTGCCACCGCCACGCCGCCCACCGAAGCGGGCGACTACACGGTAACGGCATCAACCGCCGGCAATGCCGACTACACGGCGGCGCAGGTAATGGCGAATCTCGAAATTATACCCGCGCAGGCAGTGATTGAGATACACGGCAAAACGGCAAAATACACCGGCAGCCCCATTGGTATTAACGCCCCTGTGGTGATAACACCCGCAGGAGGAACAATGGGACAGGTTATATATAAAGGAATACTCGGAACAGTTTATGCCGAAAGCAGCACTGCGCCTGTTGAAGTTGGAACGTATCAGGCATCCGCTTCGTATGGTGGCAGCAACAACTATCTGGCAACAGTGGTTACAGCCCGCCTCACCATTACGCAGCGCGACCCCGGACTGTCGCTTGCTAATAAAACGGTTGTCTATAACACGCAGCCGCAGGGCTATGCTGCCGGCGATGCGGTTATTACGCCTCCTGAAGCAGTGGGAGAACTGGCGGTAACCTACACGTACCACAGCGCCAACTATCCGGCATCGACCACACCGCCCACCAATGCAGGCACATACAGCGTATCGGCAACTACTTTGGCAAACGAACACTATGCAGCAGGCGAAGTAACGGCAAGGCTCATCATTAAAAGAGCGCCGCAAACCATTACATTCACCCTGCCCGCAAGCATGGCAACGGGCGCTGCACAGGTCAATATTGATGCAAATGCAAGCAGCGGACTCACGCCTCTTGTATATGCAAGTGGCAACGAAGGCATCGCCACCATAGTCAACGGCGTATTAACACCGCTTGCAACGGGCGTGGCAGCCATCACCGTATCGCAGGCTGGCGACCACAACTGGCTGCCGGCAAGCGTAACCAAAACGGTAACAGTAACAGCCGGCGGCGGCAACGAAATAATTACCATCGAAGTGGATGGTAACGATATTCCTGTTGCCGACAATATGACTTACGTAGCGCCTTGCGGCGGCAACAACGCCAAAGCCGTTATCGGCATGACCGTAAGCGAAGGCGCTACAGTAAGCTACCGCATAAATGGCGTTACCACCGAAAACGTGGGTACAAACTTTGAAATTACACTGGGCGAACCGCAGATAAAGAAAGTGTATATCATCGTAAAATCGCAGGACGGCTCAGCCACGAAAGAGTATCTGCTGAACATCGAAGTGCGATTCCCGTTCTTCCAGATAGTAGTAATGCGCTGGAACAACACGCTGACGGTGATTAACAATCCCGAAAACAACAAAGGATACGCCTTTAATACCTTCAAGTGGTACCGCAGCACCGACGGCGGCGCAACTTTCGAAACGTTCAGTAACGAACAGTCGTGGTCGGCCGGAGCCAATGGCGAGCTGTTGAGCGAAACGGTGCTCTATTATGTAGAGGTTACTTCCGACCTGTTTGAAGGAACCCTTCGTACCTGCGTTGACCACGTTACGCTAAAAGAAAACATGAAGGTTACAGCCTATCCGAATCCCGTTACCAAAGGACAGACGGTGTATATAGATGTTGACATAGACGACACATCGCTGCTCGAAGGCGCTTTCATCGAAGTATATGATGTTGCCGGTCGCCGCCTCAACCACTTCGAGGCACAGGGCAGCCACACCGAAGTAACGGTAGATTATCCGATGGGTGTTTACCTGTTTGTATTCAAAGGAATCAACGGATTCCATCACGAACTGAAAATAGCAATCACAAAATGAACCGGCGCCGCACACAGATTACGCTGATAACACAGGTGGATACAGAAAAATCAGCATCCATCCGTTCTAATCCGCGTCGTCTGTGTGCTTTTGCACAAGCATTATTCACTTTGACTTCAAAGGAAGCAAAGATTCTGTTGAAATACTGATAATAATAACAAAAAGCAGCCGCACAGCACACAGATTACGCCGGATGGATACATATAAATCTGCGTCCATCCGTTCAATCTGCCTCATCTGCGTGCCACTGCACCGTATCACATCCGCCGGAAAGTTGATTACGAAATAAGCACAACCGACAATGGAGTTTGTACAATAGATAACGGAGTATGTATATCCGGTTTCGGAATTATGTACATTCGGCTGCGGAGTATGTACATCCAGCTGCGGAGTATGTGTATTCGGCTGCGAAGTATGTACATTTGGTTGCGAAGTATGTACATTGGGCTGCGGAGTATGTACATTGGGCTGCGAAGTATGTATATTGGGCTGCGGAGTATGTACATTTGGCTGCGAAGTATGTACATTTGGCTGCGGAGTATGTACATTGGGCTGCGAAGTATGTATAATTGATTGCGGAAACTCCCGTAACGATTACGGAAACCGTCATCCTGATTACGGAATATATCAGATGGATTGACTTATACTCAAACAGAATTGATTTGCGAATAAAAGCAACAAGGGGATTCATCCCCTTGTAAATGAACAGTTAAAACTGGAATCTTCTGTTATTTGCAAACCATTTTTGTTTGAGTATCTCATGTTACGCAAAACAGCCTTGAAAAGGCAGACTCTTCATAACCGTACCGGCAAGCGGAGCGTTGCCTGCGGAAAATGACGTTCGTATCTCCCTGCCCGGAAGGGCAGAACAGATGTGAATGTATTGGTTCTGCCCTTGCGGGCAGCTGTGCTGTTGTCTGTTTCCCGTAAGCTGCGCTTTGCTTGCATACGGTTATGAAGATTAGGCTTTTGGCTTATGCCGATTTTCAATTCAAGCCAAGTGCGTAACATGGGTAAGTATAATTCAAAGTATGTAGTGATCATTGGGACTTGTATTTGGACATGCAATTGGTGGTCCATTAGGAGGAGTAAGTGGAGCTTGTGTTGGTAGTTGGGCTGTATATTCAACAGGATGTATGTTGTATTGGCATGATATAATCGACCTCTAATAACTGTAAAACAAGTGCTTGTTTTGAAATAAATTAGTGTTTTAACTGCGGCAGCAGTTTTTTTAGAGGTATCCTTAAATTGTCATAATTTACATGTCATGAAAAGAGTAAAATTTTTGCTGGGAGTTTTTCTTTTGAGCTGTATCTGTTTACAGGCACAGTCCAAATGGATTGTGGCGCCACTGGCTGGTGTTGCAATGAATGGCGACGGCAGTGGAACTCTTAACTGGGGTTATAATGCGAATCTTACACTGGGGCGTTATGTGGCATATTTGGGCAAGCATGGTCGTTTGAGAACAGACGTCTGTGCAGGATATTTTGGCTTTTCTGAAAACAGCGCATATTCTGCGGCTGCAATGCTTACAGGCTGCGACGACGGTACAACCGAATGGTATCATTCGTTTTCGCTGGGTTTTGGGATACAGAAAAGTGCAAACAGAAGTAAACCCGATTTTATTATTCCCATACGGATGACATTGCCATTTACGGCATACCGGTTTAATGACAGAATGTGTCTGGGGCTTGACTGGGCGGTAAATTTCAATTTATCCGATTTTGGAGCAGGCAATTTTATTTATTGGGGATTGTTCTTTGAAATAGGATTGTAAGAATCTGTGTAAAACTATGGAGTGCGGCATAAAACCGCACTCCACAGTTTGAAGTTCAAAATCAAATATATTTGAGTATGAAACAGACATTAAATAAGCCGTCCTACGCAGAGCAGCAGTGGACAGCATGGCGTTTCAGCTACCGACAGCGCCGCTTGCGGCGTGTTAAGGTATAAATATAGAATAAATACAGCAGTCCACAGGGGGAGGATGGATTCCCCACGTACACGCGGGCAGGTAAAAACAGGGAGAACAGGGATGACAATAACGCATCCTCCAATAGAAGTAACAGAAGCCCGCAAAAGAGAGAGTAAATTAGTTTTTTCACATAAAATAATTAGAAATGAAACGCTTAATTTTTGACTTAACCGCCACAGCAGTAGTTGCAGCAATCGTTTTATTTGCATGCAACAAGAGTCAGGTTGAAAATGTTGAATTTTCTGCAATGGAAGAGCAGACATTGATAAACCCTGCAAATCCTGATAATCCTTTTGATTATTATGGAGATTTGCATAACAAGAGTTTAAGGATTGCGCTGGATGAGTTGAAAGATTCACCCAATGCAAGTTTTGAGGAACGTATCAGAGTATCTGGTCAAGCTACCCAAAAAGTGCTTTCCGAAGAGGGCATGGCAATGTCAAAAGCAACTGTAGATACTGCAGAATTTATGGCAGCTCTGGAATTTCTGATTGATGACATGGAAAATAACTATGTTAATTTTATTGCTGCACTGAATTTGGATACATATACAAAAAATCAGTTGCAGATTCTCACTCAGGAACTCATAGCAATGTCGAAATTTGAAGATTTGGAATATGATGATGTTCACAGTAAAATTGTTGAATTTGAAACAAATGTTCTCAATCATATAATTACTATTTCGGATAACGACATGGAGGATATTCTTGCATGTACTTCAACTATGCGCCACTCTTTGAGTTTTTGGACTAATGAAAAGGGTTTGTTTCATAATGACAATTCTGTCAATCCGGAGAAATGGAGATGGTATCATTATATAATTGTAGCAGCAGCTGATGCGTTTGGTGCAACTGTTGCCTGTGAGTCCGGACCTGCTTTTGCTGTTGGTCTGGGTGTTGCATGCAGCGGAATTGCTGCCGCTATAATAGATGATAACAAGTAGTGCTTTATATTGGAGATATGGCAACTTTTGGTATGAAAACAGCAGCGATTTTTGTATTTCTGCTTTTTAGCAGTGTTTCTGTATCGGCACAGTCCAAATGGTATGTGGCGCCGGCGGCAGGTTTTGCAAGTGTAGATCGTAAGGCACAGTTAACTACAAACATTACGATTGGGCATACAATTGGCGAAAGCAACCGTTACCGAATTGATATTTGGGGCTCTTACATCCCCAAATCAGATATTGGCAGTGTGTTTTCAACAGCAGCGCTATTTTCACTTGCTGACATTCCACTTTTCAGCACTAATTTTGTTTGTGCCGCTTCTGCAGGTGCAGGAATAAGTAAAATACACAACAAGAAAAGCATTGATTTTATTGTTCCAATAAAGTGCTTTTACGGTTATTCATTTACCGATAATTTAACGCTGGGTGTCGAAATTTCATCTTTCTTAAATTTATCGGAAGTTAAAGATGGGGGTATAGATAAAATAGGTGGCATCCCTTTTTTGGGACTGTATCTTGGAATAAAACTGTAAATCACCAATGTGTGAGTTTATGTAAAACTATGGAGTGCAGCATAAGTTGCACCCCACAGTTTGAAGTTGTTGTTTATCCTTTTGTAATGAAGTAAAAAATGGAGAAAAAAAGCCTGACTGTTCAGGTCAGGCTTTTTATAACTTAAAATCAGCATAAAATGAACAAGCAAATATTAATTGCAGGAATCGTTTCGCTCTTTTTTTGCTCCTGTAACATAAACAGTGTGGAAATAGTGAAAAGCACTGATTTTAAAACTGGACTTGTTGAAGTGAAGTTTAATTTAAAAGGACTTTATTTTGATAAACATTTACAGCAGGAAACAGTATTTTTTTCAGATGGCGAAGAGTTTATTAAAACCTACAGTTTACAGGGAGGTTTGTTGGACTCCATCCCTTTAAAAAATATAGTGGGATTATATAGCAGAAGACCACATTTTGTGCTTCCCTATTCGCGGGATACCATTTTTTGCGGACAATATTTTGGCGAAGGCATTGCCGTTATTAACAGTGCGGGAGATGTTTACCACACTGTAACAGTTGACGATGCCTTGCCCGATTCATTAAAAGGTCTGATTTTGGCACAGCATTTTATACCCTACCCGCTTACAACTCCCAATAAAATTTTGTTCAGGAATTATTTATCATGGCATGGTTTGATGAAAAAAGAGTATAAAACAGATTTGAACATTGTGGCACAGCACGGTTTTTTTTGTAAATCGTTTCATAATATTCCCTATTTTATTGAGTTGAACAATATTTTTTCGGACACGGCAGAATACAGATTAGGTCTGTATGATTATTATAAAAACAATTTCGCCGAAAATAACGCTTCGATGAGTGAGTCGGGCTTTTTTAAGGAAGCAAACAGTTTTGTATTCCTGCTGTGCAGCGCTACCGGCAAAATATTCAAAATCAATCCCAACAGTTTTGAAGTTTTACAGGAGATTGAAGTAAAATCGCAGTTTACAGAAATAAAGAGTTCGTACACATACATGGATCTCCGGAATAAAACCGAAGCGCTCAAAACAGGCGAGTTATATAAGAGTGTAATTGGCGAACTGTTTTATGACGAAAAAAACGGTAAATATCTGGTTATTGTGCTGCACAGTGTAAATACACAGGAAGAGTTTGACCGTTTTGAAGCGTTCAACTACCGCCCCTTTTCGATAATAGCGTACGACGCAAACTTTGAAAACCCTGTAGAATACAATTTTGAAGGCAACACTTACAATGCCCGCATTTCCTTTATGTGCTCCGAAGGCTTTATGATACAGCGTAAGCCCGAGAATTTAACTGTCCACAATTACGGAACTCAAACATTTGATTTGCTAAAATTTAATTGATTGAAAGAATGAAAAACTTATTTTTGGGGATAGTATCAGTGGTTTGTTTCATCATTTCCGTTTTGTCGTGTACCTCGCAGCAGGAAAAGGAGTTTCGGAAAATAGAAAATTATTTTGAAAACAAGCACGGCTATAAAGTAGCAGATAATATAAACAAGGTAATTATAATAGGTGAAGGCAGTAATTGCAGCGTTTGCGATAAGGTTTTCGCACAAACAGCGCGGGAATATCTTGCCGACAGTTCGGTTTTCCTGATTACCGCCAAAGGAAGCATTGTTGACATAGAGCCATTTAGAAATTTAAAGCAAAACTGTTTTTTCGACTGGCAATCAAACTTGTCGGATTTGTCGCTCAACAAATCAAGAATTATTTATTTTAGCAACAATAAAATAGATACTGTAATTGTCATCAACTCAAACGAATTTATGGCACAAATGGAGTTTATCCAGAGTATAGCAAGCAGAAATAATATATAAACCAAAAATAGTTTTAACAACAATAGTACAAATCAATCAACCACACCTCCTGCTCTTCTCTCCTTTGGACAGGACTGGGCAGAGGTGTAAAATAACAACAGTATGACACCAAAAACAACATTTCGTTTTCGGAACTTTACAGCAGCAATTCTGTTGCTGTGCAGTTCCATTCTTGCTGCACAGCAAACCGTGCAGAACACCGATACGGCAGCCGCTATTCCGGCCGACACATCGGGTACCGGGCAAAAGTGGCACCGGCACGAGTTCTCAATTTATGGCGGCGGCGGCTTGTCCACTCTGCTGTACAAAGTAACTGCCGGCGACCATAAAAATGGGCTGGGCGGACACTTCGGGCTGGGCTACCACTTCTTTTTCAACCCCAAATGGGGATTGGGAACAGGCGTGGAAGCCGCATTTTACAATGCCCGTTTTCTGGACGACATCAACATCCGCTACATGACCATCGACCCCGAAGACACCGAATTTGAGTTCCGCAGTACGGTAAACGGCTACGATGAAAAACAGCGTGCTGTAATGTTGCAGATACCGCTGATGGTGCAGTACCAAACCGGCAAAAGGCATCAGTTTTTTGCCGCAGCCGGCGCCAAACTCGGTCTGCGACTTAACGACAAATACACCAGCACAAACAATTATGTGCAAAACTCCGGCTACTATGCCTACGAGAATTACGAGTACACCGAGCAAACCTTTAGAGGTTTCGGCAGGTTCGACGGCAGGAAAGGCAGCGGCGGTTTCGACTTTGGTACGGCAGTGCTCGCTTCGGCGGAAGCCGGCATCAAGTGGTGGCTCAACGACAGCTGGGCGCTCTACACCGGCGCTTACCTCGACTACGGGCTTAACAATATTAAGCCCGACTACGATGCCAATCCGTTTGTACAGTACAATGCCGACAATCCGTCCGACTTTGCGGTAAACAGCGTAATCACCAGCGGCACGGCAGCAAGCAAAGGCATAAACCCGTTGGCAGCAGGCATCAAGTTGCGGCTCGTATTTGGCAAAACATGCAAAAAACCGCAGCCTGCTCAGCAGCCCGCCCCCGAAATTCCGCAGGAACAGCCCAAAGAAGAAACGCCACAGCAGCCTGTGGAAGAAGAACCACAACAACCGGTCGAAGAAGTTGTACCACAACAGCCTGTGGAAGAAGAACCACAGCAACCGGTTGAAGAAGAACCACAGCAACCTGTCGAAGAGCCTGTTGTTGATGATTTCGATTTGATACCCGTAGCCGACTATGTAATTTCGCACGCCGAACTAAGCACAGTGCAAAAACAGAAGTGGGACAGGAACATCGAATGGCTGCACCGTCATCCCAATGCCAAAGTGTTTATTTACGGACACACTTGTAACATGGGAACCGCCGCAGTCAACGAGCGGGTAGGCAAGCATCGCGCCGAACAGGTAAAAGCCTACCTGCTGTCGCAAGGCATTGACCCAGCCCGCATACTCGGCACCGCCTCCAAACGCGACACCGAGCCGCTGCTCCCCAACGACACCGAAGCGCATCGCAAACTCAACCGCAGGGTAGAACTGGTGCCGCAGTAAACATACAGAGGTTTTGTAATAACTATACAGAGGCGAACAGCAATTGTTCGCCTCTGTATATAATATTTCTGTTTGAATAATATGTAAAAACAGGATTTTATGGCTATAACAGCACCTGAAATTCTGTATCATTTTTACTGCTGAAAATTTTGAGAAAAGCTAAAATATATTTATCTTTTTTGCGTTGTAAAAAAACTGTTGACTGTGAAACATATTTTGTAAATTATTGCATCAGGTTGTTTCATCCATAACAGAGAATTGAAAACTGGAAACATATTTATAATAAACAGACAAAAAGAGGTAAAAATGAAAAAGTTTATTGCAGGAGTTGCACTGTTATTACTGATATTTTTTTCTGTTTCAGGCTGTAAAAGTAATCAGGATTGTCCGGCTTACAGTTATGCCGAAACAGAATTTCCAAATCGGGGATAACAGTTTAGTAAGATGAGATTTTAGAGTTTGGCTATCAGTATATACATTATTTATGATAACCAAACTCTTTTTTCATGGTTCTTAATTGAATAAAATTCTTTTCAGGGATAAATGAACGGGATTTTTTGATTACTGTTTTGCTGTTCTAATAAAAACATATACATTTGCAGCGAATTATCACAATAACAGTAAAACTCTAAAAGATTATTATCATGACAGAAAAGAATTTTTTTTTGACGATTGCATGCCTGAGCATACTTGCTTTTGCAGCAAATAACGTATCTGCACAGAATATGGCGGATAATGCGACGGTTCAAAGCGACTTAAACCAACCGTCAATTTATCCTCTTGATTCGAAGAATGTGAAGAAGATAGCTGCCGGCTATGGAGAACGAATAGACCCTGTTTATAAGACAAAACACTTTCATGCGGGCATTGATTTTGTCGTTAATGAGGGTGAAAATGTGGTTTCAACAGCAGATGGAATTGTTGTTGAAGCAAACTATGATTCGCAAAAGGGAAATTATGTTTTGATTCAACATGGAGAAGCGTTTTCAACTTGCTATTTCCATCTCAAAAGTTTGTCGGTAAAGGCTGGTGATAGGCTGAACAGGGGACAGTTTATAGGTTATTCGGGTAATACAGGCAAGTCAACAGCGCCACATTTACATTACGAAGTACTCAAAAACAGCAGGAATGTAAATCCACAAGATTATTTACCTCAATAAATAAAGGGAACCTCTAAAAACTCAAAGTTCGAGGCTTGCGAGGCGATAAAAGCGCAGTTTACATGAACATAAATGAGTATTTTATCGTCCGAAACATATCGAAGAAATTGGAGTTTTTAGAGGTTCCCTAAACAGCAAAAACAAAAAAGTGTTGTCCCCAAAGTTAATTTTTTACCCCAAAGTTATTTTCACAAATAAACACACATCACTGCATTACAACATGGTGTACTTTGTGTATTTCCTGTGTCCACAGTGGTTAAAAGGACTTTGGGGACGACTCCTGTACAATTAATATTTCTGTTTGAATAATATGGGAAAACATGTGGATTAAAAACAGTTCATATAACACACATTTTCTATCCGTTACATAACATCAATCAATATTGTAATATAAATGAGAACAATAGGTACCAACCGAATCGGCTATCCCGAAATACGCAATTTTGCAGGACTGAATTTCAAAAACTACAGAGTAAAGAAATGCGTCGATTATTACAAAATCCCATCCTATATTCAGTTTAAACTGAACCCGAAACAAAAGCTAAACCAGTACCATTTAAACTCGTTCAACGATTTTGGGCTGAATGGCTGCAATGGGTATCACTTTTTCAACACACTGAGTTTCGGAAAAAAACCGTGGATAACCACATTCGAAACATCCATTCCGCGATGGGGAAACGCTGTGTCCGAAAAAAGAATAGAAAAAGGACTGCGGCTGATTGCAGGCAGTGCGTGCAAAAAAATTATTGCCATTTCGGAATGTACAGCACGCATACAGAAACAGTTTGTGCAAAGTTATGCGCCACATTTGTACGACGACATTATTGCGAAAATGGAGGTTATTCATCCGCCCCAGCAGGTACATTTTACCCCCCCCCATTATGATAAAAGTCATGTATTTACAATAGCAGGGCATGAGTTCAAAACAAAAGGAGGAATTGAAACTCTGAATGTATTTGATAAAATTATCCGCGAAAATTCGGCAATTCGCCTGAATATCATCTCAAAAATGTCCGACCTCAGCAGCAGCGAAAAAAGTGCCTGCCAAGCTATCGCAGCCAGACATCGCGACAGCATTCAACTCTACACCACACTACCCAACAGCAAGGTTATCGAAATTTTAAAAAACAGTGATGTCGCAATACTGGCTTCACATGCCGACACCTATGGCTATTTTGTTCTGGAAGCCCAGTCGTGTGGCTGTCCCGTTATCTCAACCGACATACGGGCAATGAGCGAAATAAACAGCAACGAGTGCGGATGGGTTATCAGTCTGCCTAAAAATGAGCTGGGACATGGAACAGTCAATGGTAAAGCAGCACATTGGGGATACAACAGTGCCTTTGCCGAAATTATTGAACAGCAACTGCCCACCATCATCGCCGAAATTATTGAAAACCCTTCGATGGTTGAAACAAAAAGAGAAAAAGCTGTTGAACGGATAAGGACGTTTCACAATCCCAATGCCGTTGCCCAAAAACTGGAACAGATTTACGATACGTTTTAGTTTTTGCGCAGGAATCCGTAATTCAAAATTAATTTCTATCTTTGCACCGTAATTAAAACAGAGCACACATGGCACGCTACCTTGACCCTAAAGCCGACCTGACTTTCAAACGCATATTCGGCGAGCATCCCGACCTGCTCATCAGTTTCCTCAATGCGGTGATGCCGTTTGATGCCGGCAGACAGATTGAGCACATTGAATATTTATCGCCCGAATTAACGCCCGACATCTTAGGCAAAAAAGATTCGATTGTTGATGTGCGCTGCAGCGACAATCACAACCGTCAGTTCATCGTTGAAATGCAGATGAAGTGGATTGACTTTTTCTACAACCGCATCGTATTCAACGCAGGTAAGGCATACGTCCGCCAGCTGGATCGTTCGGAGGATTACAGCAAACTTTGTCCTGTTTACACACTGGTTATTCTTAACCAGAACTTCGACCACAAAACCGAACATTTTTATCATCATTACCGGATAGCCAACCGCGAGAATAGTGACGAACTTATTCCCGGACTTGAGTTTGTGCTTGTTGAACTCACCTCCAAGTTTCGCCCCGAAACCGTCAG
>JAITVO010000065.1 GCA_031285765.1 Cytophagaceae bacterium
ACTTCGCATTGTTATCCGCACACTTCGCATTGTTATCCGCACACTTCGCATAGTTATCCGCACACTTCGCATTGTTATCCGCACACTTCGCATTGTTATCCGCACACTTCGCATTGTTATCCGCACACTTCGTATTGTTATCCGCACACTTCACATTATTATCCGCAAACATTGCATTGTTATCCGCAAACATTGCATGGTTATCTGCAAACATTGCATGGTTATCTGCAAACATTGCATGGTTATCCGCAAACATTGCATGGTTATCCGCAAATATTGCATGGTTATCCGCAAACATTGCATGGTTATTGAGGTATTTTACACTGTTATTGACAAATGTAGCGTAGTTGTTGATGTATTTTGTGTTGTTATTACAAAATATTACATGGCGACTAATGTATTTTGCGTTGTTGTTAACAAACTTTACGCTGCAATAAGCAAAAGCCGAAATACTTGCTGCCATCACCGTATTGCACAAAAAAAAGAGTGCACCCTTTTGGGGACACACTCTTTTTTGCATAAAAACTGTTAATACTATATTCCCAATGTGGCTACCATAACAGCCTTAATGGTATGCAGGCGGTTTTCAGCCTGATCGAATACGATGGATGCTTCCGACTCAAATACGTCTTCGGTAACCTCCATTCCGTTAAGCCCAAACTTCTGGAATATATCTTCGCCAACGGTTGTTTCGCGGTTGTGGAATGCTGGCAGGCAGTGCATAAACTTGCATGCAGGATTGCCGGTCATCTTCATCGTTTCGGCGTTTATCTGATACGGTTTTAGCAGGTCGATGCGCTGTTGCCATACTTCGGCCGGTTCGCCCATTGATACCCAAACATCGGTATAAAGAAAATCGCAACCTTCTACGCCTTTGGCAACATCGTCGGTAACAGTTATTTCGGCTCCGGTTTCTTCTGCAATTTTGCGGCACTGCTTAACCAGTTCGCCCGACGGTTGCAACGATGCAGGACCCACAATGCGTACGTCCATCCCCATTTTGGCGCCGCCCACCATCAGCGAGTTTGCCATGTTGTTGCGGGCATCGCCAAGATAGGCAAATGATACCTGCTTTAGCGGCAGGTCGGTATGTTCGCGCATGGTGAGGAAGTCGGCAAGTATCTGTGTGGGATGAAACTCGTCGGTTAGCCCGTTCCATACCGGCACGCCGGCGTAGGCGGCAAGCTCTTCAACAATAGCCTGTCCATAGCCGCGATACTGTATTCCGTCGTACATGCGACCCAGCACGCGGGCGGTGTCTTTCATCGACTCCTTGTTGCCAATTTGCGAACCCGACGGTCCCAAATAGGTAACATTTGCGCCCTGGTCGTAAGCCGCCACTTCAAATGCGCAGCGAGTGCGGGTGGACGACTTCTCGAATATCAGTGCAATGTTTTTGCCTTTCAGCATCTGTTGCTCGGTTCCTGCATACTTTGCTTCTTTCAGGCTGGCTGACAGGTCGAGCAGAAACGTGATTTCTTTGGGTGTGAAATCAAGCAGTTTCAAAAAATGTCTGTTTCTTAAGTTAAATGACATACTCTCAGGTTTATTATTAATGTGTAAATAGTTACAGTTATACTTTAACAAATTGATTTGCGAACAGAATCAACAATGGGGCATGCCCCATTGTTGTTTTTTTCCATTACCATCAATTTTCAACTCTCTTCTTTTGTCTTTCCAAGTCATTAGGGTCGTATTCCATCGTTATTTTTGAGCCGTAGGTTTTATCTTCGAGTTTACCTGCCTCTGTAATAACGCTCACTTCGCCACCGTGCCCCACAAAATGAAGCGCTGCTTTAATTTTTGGAGCCATGCTGCCTTCGCCAAATATGCCTTTATCGAGGTATTTCACGGCGTCGTCGTAGTCCAAAAACTCCAGAATTTTCTGGTTAGCGCCCTTGTAGTCGGCATACACGTAGGCAACATCGGTAAGAATATAAAACTCGTTTGCCTTAATTTGCGATGCCAGCATCGACGATGCAAGGTCTTTGTCAATCACTGCTTCCGAAGGACGCATATTTCCTTCCCTGTCGAAATATACAGGCACGCCGCCGCCGCCTGTTGCTATTACGATGGTGCCGGCGCGGGCATTGCGTTCAATCACTTCCCAGTTCATTATGTGAATGGGCTGTGGAGAAGGCACAACACGGCGGAAACCTGTTGTCTGTTTGTTCTCTTCCTTAAAAATCCAGCCTTTGGATTCGGCAAGTTTTTCGGCTTGTTCCTTGCTGTAAATTCTGCCCGTACGTTTGGTCGGATTGTTAAATGCCTCATCGTCGGGATTCACCTCTACGGTCGAAATAAGCGAAAGCACATTCCTTTGAATACCATGCTTTCGCAGTACATTGCGCAAACAGCGTTCAATCATGTACCCAATGCTTCCCTGTGTGCTTGCTACGCATATATCGAGCGGCATCTGGGGAATATCGTACATCTGCTCGCCTGCATCGTTTTGCATTACAATGTTTCCTACCTGCGGACCGTTTCCATGCGTAAGTACAAGATTGTATCCCTCATTCAAAAGAAAAATTATATTTTCGAGGGTTTCGGTTGTGTTCGCCTCCTGTTCTTCGATGGTGCCTGCCTGATTATCTCTCAAAAGGGCATTTCCGCCAAGCGCTATTACTGCTAATTTACTCATATCTGTGTTGTTTTGTTCAGGAATTTCAAGTTATCCTGTAATTAAAATAAAAGGTCTTATTTACATAAATATTTCATGCTGTTTCAGAGTTCAATATTACGCGGTATTTTGAGATTCACAAATGATAAACATCATTTGTAGGGCGTCGATTAATATGATTTTCGTCAATATCGGTATTCAACGTCCTGCACCGGCAATGGGGCATGCCCCATTGTTGATTCTGTTTGCAAATCAATTCTGTTTGAGAATAACTGTTCAGTTTTATATTGACAAGGGGATGTCCAAAAAGAACGCAAATGACACAAAAGAACGCAAATTCCCGCAAAAACAATAATAAGCATTCGCTTTTCATGTGTTTATTTCCATCAAAATAAAATTTGTGTTCATTTGTGATATTTGTGTCATTTGCGTTCAAAAAAGACTTTTGGGACAGCCTCGTATTTGTGAGGAAACACCTGATGGCGTTACAAAAAATTATGGTTTGCGTAATATCTGTTATAATCTACTGCAACACATTGCATCTGTAGCTCTTGCATCATCAATCGCCATACTCCGAAAATAGAAAATATTACCCGTATCGGCGCAAAATACTGTGCCTGTTCGCCTCTACACCCTAAAAACTGAACTCTAATATCTAAACTTTTCCCAAAATTTTTTCAACAAACTCGCGCACTGCACCTTTACCGCCTTCGGTGTTAAGAATAATGATGTTGGGGACAGCCTTTACCGCTTCAACGGCGTCGGCAGGACAGGCGGCAATGCCTGCGTTCGAGAGCAGGTCGATGCAGTTTACATCGTCGCCAATGTAAGCCGTTTCGCTTAGCGCGATGCCTTCTTTTTCGCAAATTTCGCGAGCTGCCGAGAGTTTGCCACCCGCTATCTTTCCCTGATAAAGGTAGTCGAGTTGCAGCTTTTTATAACGCCGCTCCACCATCTGCGTATCTTCGGAAGTGATGATGCCCGTTTTAATTCCCTGCTTGTTCAGCAGGCGGAAGCCCATGCCGTCGCGAGTGTTAAACTTTTTGAGTTCATCGCCGTTTTCCGAGTAATACATGCCTGCATCGGTCAGTACGCCGTCCACATCCGAAAGGAAAAGTTTTATTTTCGAGAAGTCGGGCGCCGAAGGAGCATTGTATTTGCGAAATATTTTTTCGGCAACAAGCCAGTCGTTCTCTTCGTCAATTTCGACCGATGTGTATTCGGGCATTTCGTAAATGCCTATTTTCCCCGAAAGGCGGTTGCCCGATGCCACAATATTGCCAACTGTGCTAATATAAAAGGCTCCGTTCTCCATCATTTCGCCGTCGAACTCCTGACGGCGCGGACGGTTGCTAAAATCGTAGTTTTTGGATGTGCCGTCGGCATTCCAAAAAAAGCGTTTGCAGCGGACGCAGGTAAGCATCGAATCGTATTTGTGCAAACGGTATTTTACAATGGCTTCGGCAAAGTGTTTGCTCGCTGTAAGGGGCGATGTGGCCTGCACAAGCATAAAGAGGTCGTTGTCCGAAAGCGTGTTGCCGCTACGGGTAATAAAGTCGAGCATGGCGCTTTCGGTTGATGCGGTATCGGTTGCGCTTTCGGGCGAACGCTTAAAGAGGCGTACCTTTGACAGACCGAAGCCATCGACGGTTTGTTCGATGGCTTCGCTGTCGGTCGATACAATGATACGGTCAATCCCGTCCGTGTCTTCAAGCGCTTTAAGGTTCCAATATACTAACGGCTTTCCGCAAAAGGGGCGGATATTTTTGAGTGGAATAGATTTGCTGCCGCCACGAACAGGGATGAATGCAATTACTCCCATCTGATTTGATTCTTTTTGAGTTTGTTGCGCTGTACAGTTTCAATGTCGAGTATTTCAACATTCTTTTGCGTTAATGCGCGGCTAACGGCGCGGCAGTCGCGGGCGAGTTTCCTCAGTCCGTCGGGTTCAAGCGACGCTGCATGGTCGGTGCCTTTCATGGTGCGGTCGAGCGTATAATGGCGCTCAATCCATTCCGCGCCAAGCGTTACGGCGGCTACATCTACGGCTATTCCAAGATGGTGTCCCGAAAATCCGATTGCCTTTACGCGATTGCCAAAGGTGTTTTTAAGACGCGAAATTTCGAGCAGGCAAATATCGTCGAACGGAACGGGATAGCCCGATGTGCAACTGTAAACAACAAGGTTTTTGCTTTTACCTTTTGCCTCAAACAGCGATACAATTTTCTCTTCTTCGTCATGTGCTGTCATTCCAAACGAAAGATGCACTTCGCCATCGTAGCTGTCGCACAAATATTCGAGCATTTTTTTGTTGAGGTTGCACGCCGATGGTATTTTGATAAGTTCGGGCGAGAGCGACACAATTTCTTTTGCCGAGGTTAAGTCCCAAACCGATGTGGAATAAACAAGTCCCTGCTCTTCGCACCATGTTTTGAGCTGGCGGTGCTGCTCAAAGTTAAATTCGAGAAACTCGCGGTGCTCGCCGTAGGTTGGTCCATACGAGTTGGCGGGATTGGGATGCGGGGCGTTGTACTCTTCTTCGCTCAGCAACTCGCGGTTGTTCCGCTTTTGAAATTTTACTACATCCACCTTGCAAAACAGTGCGGCGGTAATAATCATTTCGCGGGCAAGGTTCAGGTCGCCCCTGTGGTTACAGCCTACTTCGGCTATGATTTTGGGTGTTTTCATTTTGTTTGTATCGGTATTAATATTTATTTTTTTCGCGGCAATGATACGGATAATCAAGATGGAATATTCAGAAAAAATATTAAAAGCGTTGCTGCAATTATTAATTATTCACAACACAACTTTTAAATGCGTATGACGCGGACAGCACATATTTTCGCCGACTGTTATTGTCCGTAAAAATTCGCGCTATCCGCGTCATGCGTGTTCTGCTTTGCTGTCGAAACGTGTTATGCATCTCTACAGCATTAATCACATCATTCACTGGTTTCCAAGATTAGGTACAACAGGTGCGCCTTGCTCGTAGTCGTAAAGTGTTTGTATCTTAAGGTTCAACAGTTCGAGTTTGTAATGTATAAGCGCGTTTGTAAGGTTTAGCTTTTGCTGTGTAAGCTGGTTCTGTACCAAATTCAAATCCATACTTGTAAGGTCGCCGTTTTTGTATTTCTCCAGATTGATGTTGTAGGTAAGAGTGGCGTTCTCTTCGTTCTTTCGCGCAATAACTATCTGGTTTTGCAGCTTTATGAGGTTGCGAACAACTTGACGGATAGAGAGTGCGATGTTAACCTTTTCGTCTTCAAAGTTGTATTCCCTGATTTCCTGCGCCGCCTGTGCCGCCCGCCGCCGTGCCTTGTTTTCGCCCCAGTCAAAGATAGGAACAGTGAGCGAAACGGCAATATCCTGATTGTTTACAGGACGGTCGTAAACGCTGGGAAACTTTTCGTCTTCGCCAAACAGTCCTACATTGACGGCAATGTTCCCTTTGAACTCGTTCATTGCTTTGGTTTGAGTGATGTTGAACAGTCCCTCTTCTATCTCGATTTCGCGCTGACGCAACTCCATTCTCGACGAAAGTCCGCGCTCAATAGCCTGCTGCAACTGCACCTGAACGGTATCTACATTGATTGCGGCAAGCGCCACCAAGTCTTCGTCCAAAGGCAATCCGAGAAACTGTTTAAAATTGTCAAGCTGGTTTTCGAGGTTTACCCGTTTGTCGTACAAGCCGCTTTCGCTGGTGAGGAGGTCAAGCTCTGCCTGAAAGGCTTCTTCTTTTGCCGAAAGCCCGGCTTCTACCTTGTTCTGAATAATATCGTAGCTCAATTTACGGTTTTTGTACTCTTCGTTTCCAATTTCTACGTCCATCTGCGCCTGATGCACGGTGTAAAATGCCTGTGTAACCTGCTGTTCAACCGACAAAAGGCGGGTTGCATAATATATCTGCGAGTTTTCCAGCGCCAGCTCAAGCTGTCGCACGGTCATTTTGGTACGGTTGTAGGTAAATATTGGCTGGTCGATACGGAGCGATGCGTTGTTGCTAAAGCCTTTGAACTGGTTGCTGTTGCCAAATGAGCTGTATGAATCCTGCCAGCTGAAGTTGTTTTGCAGTGTAACTGTTCCGTCGGTTACTGCTACGGGCTGAATAACCGAGAAACTGCCGCCTGCCGAAGTGTTTTCGGTTGTAATCCATTCGCCGATGTCGCTGCTGAATCGCCGTCCCTGCGAGTAGGCAATGGGCGTAAGGTTGAGCGCAAATTTCGATTTCAGGGCGGCTCGCTGTGCTACAAGGTTCTGATGATTCTGCTCAAGCGACAAACGTGCTTCGCGCATAGTCGGACTGTTTTTTTCGGCTTCTTCGAGCGCCTGCTCAAGAGTTATAACACGCTGGGCAGGGGCGATACACGAAAGGATGAAACAAAGCGACAGGAAGAGGAATTTCATAATAATTAATGGTTAATGTAAGCGCATCCAAAATTTCAAGGTTCATTATTAACACTGCATTGTTATATTATTAAACTATTGCTGGATTAATACATTTTTGTTTTCCCTGCAATGCTCACCAGTGAATGTGGCGCAAAGATACGATACGGTTATCAAATATGCAATATTATTATTTTCTACCAACATTTTGTTCCTAACGAAACAATGTATGTATCGTACATCCTGATTTCTCAATTTCCGCCCAGTAAATCTCTTGCATTTTGCAATGCAGCTTCCGAAAGTTGGGCGCCGCTCAACATTCCTGCAATTTCAGTTATCCGTTCATCACTGGTCAGCATTTTTATTTCCGAAACGGTTTCATGCGCGGTATCGGTTTTATATACTTTGTAGTGCTTGCTGCCTTTGCCCGCAATCTGCGGAAGATGGGTGATACTTATTACTTGAATATTTGTAGCCATTTGCTGCATAATGCGCCCCATTTTATCGGCAATTTCGCCCGATACGCCCGTATCAATTTCATCAAAGATGATAGTAGGCAATCCTTTTGCCGACGAGAGCAGCGATTTAATGCAAAGCATCACTCGTGACATTTCGCCTCCCGAAGCCACTTTGGGAATGTCGGCAAGTTCGCCGTTTTTGTTGGCTGTAAACAAAAACTGTATTTCGTCGGCACCGTCGTCGCGCAAATCGCTGGCTCGCTCCTGCGATATTCTGAAGCGAGCATTGGGCATCCCCAACTCATGGAGTTGATTTTCGACTCCGTTTTGAATGGAGCCTGCTACCGATTGTCGTTTTTCCGACAGTTGCCCCGCTATTTTGAGTACAACTTTTTTCTGCTGGTCAATTTCTCCGTCGAGTTGCGTTAATATTTCGTCAAACGAATCTAATTGCGAAAGTTTTTCTTCCAAATCAGCTTTTATATTTAATAAAACATCGACGGATTCAACACGATGTTTCTGCTGCAACGAATAAATCAAATCAAGACGCTCCTGCACAAAGCGAATGCGTTGCGGGTCGAACTCTACAGCATCGGTACGCTCAGCTATTTCGCGGGCAATATCTTTTAATTCGATGTAAAGCGAATCAATACGTTTCGATAATTCTTCGCCACCTTTAAGAAACGATGCTATCTTTCGGATTTCATTATTTACCTGATAAAGTCCGGTCATAATCGGTAACTCATTCTCCGCAAGCAGCGTATTAGCAACCGCCAGCGCCATTTGAATCTCTTCGGCATGTGTCAGTTGCTCCAGTTCCTGCTCCAACTCTTCCTGTTCGCCGTTTTTCAATGCGGCATCGTGCAACTGCGTAGCTTGAAACTGCAAATAATCTCTGTCAGCCTGCTGCTTTTTGTTCAGTTCAACCAAACGGGCGCGTTCTTTTTGCAACAGTTTTAACTTGAAAAATGCTGCCTGATAAACATCAAGCACACTTTGATTTCCCGCAACCGTATCCACCACTTTCAGTTGAAACGAATAGTCGCCAAGCAGCAGGTTCTGGTGCTGCGAATGAATGTCAATAAGCCGCTGCGACAACTCTTTCAGGAAGTTAAGATTAACAGGCGTGTCGTTAACAAAAGCTCTTGACTTGCCTGTTGCAAGTATTTCGCGGCGGACAACCGTATTCTCATCAAAATCCACATCTTCGCTTTCAAAAAGCGGTTCGAGCCCGTAGCCATCCGTATTGAAATGCACTTCCACAAAACATTTACGGTCTTTATCTTTTATTGCCGAAGTATCGCTGCGCTGTCCCAAAATAAGCGACAGTGCGCCCAGCATGATTGATTTTCCGGCGCCTGTTTCGCCCGTTATCACAGAGAATCCCTTATTGAATCGGATATCTGCCTCGTCAATCAAGGCATAATTTGAAATTATCAGTCGTTGTAACATGAACTGTTTTCTTTTTTGCGGCAAAGATAATTATAAAACAATTGCGAAATACAAATTACGGATTATGGCTAATTCTTTTTTCGAGGCGCTATGGAAAATAGTTAGCTAACCGGTAAATAAAAAAATCTTTATCTCCGATTTAGCGCTTGCGAAACATTTAAAAACAACTAACCAACATGTTGTATTTTAAATACCAATTTCAAAACATCAACAATCGAATGATAAGTATTCTGAACAATTTCGGGCAGCTGCGATGGCTTTGCCCAAAATACCGATTCGATGTTTTCCTCCTTTTGCGCAGTGAGCGCCTCCTCTTTGAAGTTTATCATCTCGAACCATCGCGTTTCTTTCAATATAAAAGCATCGGTAAGCCGGTAGGTATGGAAAGTGGTGGTGATTTCGCCGATAACCGACAGAGCGGTGATGCCGCACTCCTCCTGCACTTCGCGCAAAGCGGCTTCTTCAAAGGTTTCGAATGGTTCCACTTTTCCTTTGGGCAAATCGAAAACGCCAAGCCGTTTCATTACAAGAATGTTTTCTTTGGTGGAATCCCATACCAGCCCGCCGGCGGCAAGCAGATTCTTGAAACAGCTTCGGAAATTACGGAAAATTTCGTGCCTGTTATGACCATAGATGTAAGCCGAGCGAATTTTATCGTTCTTCTCGAAAGAGGCAATAAAATTCATCAATTCTCCGTTATTCGAGTATTTCAGTATCGCGCCAAAATCTGGCGAAAGCGCCGTGTCGATACAATCAGTGATAATAATAACTCTATCTTTAAAAAAAACTTTATACATTTGCAGCATGGAAAAATTACAAGAAATTATAGCGTCGCAACTTTTGCAAATTAAAGCAATAAAATTGCAACCTGCAAATCCTTTTACATGGGCGTCGGGATGGAAGTCGCCCATTTATTGCGATAATAGGAAAACACTGTCGTTTCCCGACGTAAGAAATCATATTAAAATCAGTTTTGCCAAGTTAATTCTCGAAAAATATCCTGATGTGGACGTTATTGCCGGCGTTGCCACAGGAGCAATTGCGCAGGGCGCAATGGTTGCCGACCTGCTCGGTAAGCCGTTTATCTACATTCGGTCGACTCCCAAAGGGCACGGACTCGAAAATACCGTTGAAGGCAATCTGGATCCCGGGCAAAAGGTGGTTGTCATCGAAGACCTTATTTCAACCGGCGGTAGCAGCCTCAAAGCCGTTGAATCGGTACGAAGCGCCGGCGGTATTGTGTTGGGCATGATGGCTATTTTTACTTACGGATTTAAAACGGCTGCCGATAATTTTGCCGATGCAGGCGTGGAACTCACCACTCTGAGCAATTACGGGGCTTTGCTGTCGGTTGCTTCCAAAACAGGCTACATTTCGAGCGGCGATATGCAAACTTTGAGCGAGTGGCGCGAAAATCCCGCCGAATGGGGACAGGTAAATTGAAAGTTGAAAATTGAGAGTTGAAGATTTAATTTTCAACTCTCAACTTGTTACTATAATGATAAAATACAATGACACAGTTCGAGAGTTCCGTAAAAGCGATTCCGCATCCGGTTTCCGTAATTTTTAATTTTCTGTCGGATTTCGACCATTTTGAATCGTTGCTTCCTAACGATAAGGTTTCAAACTGGAAAAGTGCCGGTGATACCTGCAGTTTCAGTGTAAGCGGAATAGGAGAAATAGGTTTGAAAATTGTGGAACGCGAGTTCCCGAAAACCATAAAATATGGCGCCGACGTACAAACGCCTGTCAATTTCTTTCTTTGGGTTCAGCTGAAAGAGGTTTCGGAAAACGATACCCGTTTGAAAGTAACGCTCCGTGCCGAATTGAATATGATGATGAAAATGGTTGCGTCGGCGCCGTTAAAAAAATTTGTGGATGTTTTAGCCGATGCTATGGCAGGCTATGCGTATTCGTTGTGAATTGCGATTTTAATAGGATTGACAAAATCAGCCCTCAATGGAAAATAAATTGCTAAAAATGTAACTGAATCGCACTTTCGTTATCTGTATAGAACACTGCTATGTGTTTCTCTTCTGCAACGCATCGAATTTCAAACAGAAACTGTTCAAAAAAAGTTTTTTAGTAGCCTCTTCATTTTTTGTTTCGCAAGAAGCGCATAAAGTTATATTCAAACAATACCCAAATGTTCAATAATCGGTTTCAGGCTTTCGCCGATAAGCCGAACGGCGCCCGACGGATAAACGCCGATAAGTACGATACCTGCAATCAGTACTACAGCCGAAACTTTTTCGTACCATGTGGCGTCGGTCAGCAAAAGGTGATGTGTATCGTGTACAGGTCCGTACAGTATTTTGCCGACGGTGCGAAGAATATATACGGCAGTAATTACAATAGAACAGGTGGTAACAATGGTAAAGATGCGGTGAAAGAGGTCGGCATGTTGAAATGATCCAATAAAAATGGTTATTTCGGCAACAAAACCGCTCAATCCGGGCAGCCCCAGCGACGCCAAACCCGCAATCACATAGCAGAGCGAAGCAAAAGGCATAATCTTCATCAAACCGCCCATTTCGCGGATGTCGCGTGTGTGCGTTCTGCCGTAAATCAAACCGATAAGGGCAAAAAAGAGCGCTGTCATCAATCCGTGCGAAAGCATCTGAAGCACTGCGCCCGTCATAGCCGTCTGGTTCAGCATCAGAATGGCAAACAGCACCAATCCGCAATGGCTTACCGACGAGTAGGCATTGATATACTTTAAATCGGTTTGCACTACTGCGCTGAGCGCTCCGTAAACCACGCTGATGCCTGTAAGTATAATGAATATCCACGAAAGTTCGTGCGCTGCTTCGGGCATCAGGTTAATTGCCACGCGGAAGCATCCGTATCCGCCCAGTTTCATCAATACGCCAGCATGAAGCATCGAAACGGCTGTGGGCGCCGAAGCATGTCCGTCGGGCGACCATGTGTGAAAAGGGAACAGCGCCCCCAATATTCCAAATCCTGTAAACGTAAGTGGAAATATCCATCGTTGGTGTTCAATGGGGATGTGGCGACTGACGAGTTCCATCAGGTTCATGCTTTCGTGCCCCGAAGCATAGTAAATTCCCAGAATACCCGTGAGCAGAAATGCCGACCCTGCCATTAGCATTAGTGTAAGCTTCATGGCAGAATATTCCTTGCGTCCCGTTCCCCAAATACCTATTAAAAGATACATCGGAATAAGGGCGACTTCGTAAAACAAAAACATCGTAAATAAATCGAGGGAAATAAAGAATCCGAATACCCCGATGGAGAGCAGGCAATACCACATAAAATAATCGCGCGACATGTTCCACGACGAAAATACGCCCGTAAAAACAATCACTGCCGAAAGCGCAATCATCAGTACCGAAATACCGTCAACGCCCGTTGTATAATGGATGTTGAGCGATGCGTACCACACCGTGTCGGCAACAAAAAGCATGGCGGCATCGGAAACAGCACGTTCGCGGATAAAAAGAACGGTGAGAATGACGGATAAAACAAGAAGCAGCGACGCTCCCGTTACCATAACGGTGCGAATTTGCTTTGCGCTGCGGCACACAAACAGTATCAGCAGCATTGCCAGCGGCAGAAGTACAAATAATGATAGAATATTCATATCTGTTTAGAAGTTATTTGAATTACAATTGGGCACAATGCCAACAGCCGACAAAAGTAATTTATGCGAAGGGAAAAAGCAAACAGGAGGCAAAAGAAATTGTACGTTTTGTTTCGCAAATTAAGAAACATCTCTGTGCTTATGATGTTTTTGAGACGTACTTAGTTTTTTCTGAAAATTAATTACTCATGTTATTCTTTTTTGCCGAAAAGATAACCCCTACTTGTAAGTAGCGATAAATTTTTGCTGTCGTATTTTTCCTTAATGCCTGATATTACACACAGTAGCTCGAAAAACTTGATTTTTAAGCCTTTTAAGAAAAGAAACATTGCGAAACATAAATGATTAAATTAAAACAGGCTTTGCAGTTTTGGGCTCCTTTGCAGGTGGCAATAGATGTTCGTAACCTATCCTGAACATGTCGAAAGCACGGGGCGCCAGCCGGCTTATTGGATTGAACAGATACGAAGAGTTGCGCACATGCGGCGTTATAATTTTTTCGCTCAAGCCAAATACGTCAATTATCAGTAGCAAAATACTGACAAACAGGGCTGCCTTTAATACTGCAAAAAAACCGCCCAGAATACGGTTCAGCCATCCCAACGAAATTGCTTTTACCAGCGAATTAATCGCTCGTGCCAGCAAGTGAATACCCACTAAAATGCCTGCAAATACAAGTATAAACGCCAGCACCGGTACAAATCGTGCGGCAACATAGCCTTCGAGCCAGCCAGCAACAATTCCCGAAAGGAAGACGGCGCCGACGATACCTAAAATAAGCCCTAACAGCGCAGCAAGTTCTATAATAAAGCCTTTGATAATGCCCCTTATAAAGGCTGCGATGACGATTATGAACACAATTATATCGAAAATATTCATGATTTGGGTAATGCTGTTTTTTTAATTTTCACATATTTAGATAATAAAAGAAGCTATCCAAGTGTCGCGCATGGACGGCACTTCGGCTCACAGTACCGTCCATGCGCGATTTATCTATGTGTTCTACAATCATTTTTTTCTGCAATTATTTTTCGCCGAAATAACGCGCAAAAGAACAAAAAATATTGCGATTTTCGATTTATTTTGCCACGATAAAACGTAAACTTTTTGTTGAACATAAAAAACAGTTATCTTTGAGGCGATTTTAACAGATAACTTTATATGTTTTTAATAAATAAAGCGATTCAAACCTACCACAGAGGCAGATTAAAACAGATAGACCATTTCAGGAAATATCCCGAAGAGGTTCAGATGCAGCAATTCAAATATCTGCTAAAGCAGGCAAAGGATACGGTGTGGGGGAAGCAACACGGTTTTGCGTCGATACACAGTGTTGATGACTTTAAACTGCGTGTACCTGTAACTGATTACGATGGCTTTACGCCAAATATAATACGGCTCAGGCAGGGAGAGAAAAATCTTTTGTGGCGCGGTGGAATCAAGTGGTTCGCCAAAAGTTCGGGCACAACCAATTCGAAAAGTAAATTTATTCCTGTTTCAAACGATAACCTTAAAACGTGTCATTTTCGAGGAGGACACGATGTACTGGCAATTTACGGTTCGCTCTATCCCAACAACCGCTTGTTTAGCGGACGAACACTGACACTGGGCGGAAGCCATCAAATCAATAATTTCAGCAGCCGGAGCAAGTCGTTTTACGGCGATTTATCGGCAATACTCATCGAAAATATTCCGCGATGGGCAAATTTGTTCAGGACGCCCAAAAAAAAGATTGCGCTGATAAGCGAATGGGAAGAAAAACTGAAACTGATAACCGAAACCACAATCCGGCAGAATATAACTGCGCTCACAGGTGTTCCGTCGTGGTTTCTGGTGTTGTTGAAACATATTTTGGAACACACGGGGAAGCAAAATATTCTGGAAGTGTGGCCCCACATGGAGCTTTTTATTCACGGAGGCGTGAGTTTTACGCCTTATCGCAGTCAGTACAGGGAGTTGATACCATCGGGCAACATGCACTACATGGAAACCTACAACGCTTCGGAAGGTTTTTTTGGAATACAGGACAATCCTGCCACTGGCGATATGCTGCTGATGCTCGACTACGGCATCTTCTTTGAATTTATGCCTCTAACGGAAAACGGAAAAGAATTTCCGAAAACGCTCACCATCGGCGAAGTTGAAAGGGATACAGATTACGCACTGATTATATCGACAAACGGCGGCTTGTGGCGTTACCTGATTGGCGACACCATCCGCTTCACATCCATCCGACCTTATAAAATTATTATTTCGGGACGAACCCGCCATTATATCAATGCTTTTGGCGAGGAGTTGATTATTGACAATGCCGAAAAAGCGCTCGAAGAAACATGCCGAAAAACCGGCGCTATTATTAAAGAATATACCGCTGCGCCCGTTTATATGAGTTCGAGCAGCAAAGGCACGCACCAGTGGCTGATTGAATTTGCAAAGGTGCCGGATTCCCTGTCGGAATTTACCCGTATTCTCGACGCTGCTTTGCAGGAGCAAAACAGCGATTACGAGGCAAAGCGTTACAAGAGTATTACGCTCGACATGCCCATTGTTGTTATGGCTCGATTGAATCTGTTTTTCGACTGGCTCAAAAAAAGAAACAAACTTGGCGGACAGAATAAAATTCCGCGCCTCTCGAACGAGCGAATTTATATGGACGATTTGCTGAAGATGAACACGCAGTATTAATAACCTGAGCTTTGGATAAGAAAAATTCAAAAATTGATTGCATAATTGGAGATAATTAATTCTAATCCCCCAACAATGACTCCATTGTTGGGGGATTAAGAATTAATAGAGAAGTTTCTCGTAATTGGAACTACATGCGTATGCAACACACCACTACATGCGTATGCAGCACATCACTACATGCGTATGCAGCACATCACTACATACGCATGCAGCACATCACTACATACGCATGCAGCACATCACTACATACCTATGCAGTACATTACTACATACGCATGTGTTTTTATGGGGGGCAGTTTCATGCAAACGCCCGAAATTTTTGCTTGCTTTTACTGCAATAAGGCATCTACGGAAAATGAAACATCCTATCAAAAAAATAACGACAAGGCAAAACCTTGTCGTTACTGATGGCAAATATTGCCTTTCAAATTTAATCGGCTATTTATTTCTTTACTTTCTTTACCCCTTTCATTTCAGGGTTACTTTCGCGGAACGCTTTCAGCTTTGCATCCAGCTTGCCCGTCTTTTTATCGTGCAGAAGCATGGTTTGGATTTCCTGCGGCGTGTAGGCGTTCAGGTTACCGGGTTTTACAAGCGTTTGATTCTCTGTGTTGGCGAAAAGTTCGGGCCTCAATTCTTTGCCTTTTAACTGTTCCGACTTTGAAGGCATATTTTTAATTACTCCGTTTTCAAATTCCAACGGCTTTCCGTTTTCGGCAGAGATAAAGAAGAAGTTGTTGTCTTCGTTTTCTTCTTTTATCACATCAAAAACATCAACTTTTACTACAAGGTAGTAACTGCCTGTGATTTTAGGCATTTCGTAGGTAACATAGTTTTCGTCGTTAATGGTTTCGCCAACGTTCAACGTTACATTGTTCCAGTATCCGCCAACGAGTGCGTTCGATTTGTCCAGTTCATCAAAATCGCCTTCTGTACCATATTCGTCGGTATAGTAATCTTCGTAGATAATTTTGTAGTCGCTTGCCTTTTTTGCATTGTAGTACATATAATACACTCTCCACTTTTGCGACGGGGTAATGTTTCTTGTTCCCGAATTGTACACTCCGTATTCAACTGCTCTGTTGTGGTTTTGCGGTTCGTCGGGGTTGGGGGTGTAAGCATAGTCAACGGCAGAGAGCGGCAGCATGTCGAAACCATCGAGGCGGGGAGGTGTAGCGCTTGCTACTGCTTGGTTTTGCGCCACAAAAGCCGCAAAGCAAAAATTGCCGCTGCAAAAGAAATCGTAGTCAACCCAAATGCTGCCGTTGTCGCCCCACGTTGTGCCCCACGAGTTGCGCACGCGGAAAGCGTTTTTGCTGTCGTCGTAACCCACAAGCGCCATTGCATGGTAGGCGTGCATCATTCCGGGATTGTTGTAGGTGTCGGAACTGATAACCGAATTAGTTTTCCACGTCATAAAGTTGTCGCCCAGCTTTGCGCCAATGGCAATGGGGCGACCTGCGTTCAAGTAGCCTTTAAAGTTTTCGGGAGTCAAACCCTCGGTTTCGGAGGCTATTTTGCGATAGTTTGCCAGTTTGTTGCCGCCGTCGCCTTTGGCTGTACCGGTGCAGTTGCCCATTCCCGAATAGGGAACAGAGCTTAACGAGCCAACGCCCGTGCTGATGAGCGCGTCCATAGCGGGTTCAAAGTTGGTGCCTCCGCAGTTTTCGCCAACTTTGTCGCGAGGAATGGCAAACCAGAGGTCTTTGGGACTTGTTTGGTTTGCTGTGTTTGCCAAATCTGTTGATGTCCATCCTTTTTCAATCGCGTTAAGCGATGTTTTCAGGTTGTAACCTACCGCCCATGCTACGCAGGTGCCGTACTGTCCCTGGTCGCCAATGGGAGGGAATTTGTTTTCGAGGCTCACTGTGCCTGCCATTGCACCTCCATCTTCATCATCAAAAGGAGTGATGTCGTCGGGTATGTCGTTCATATTCTCCTTATCTTGCAACCATCCTGTTTGGTCAAGAACGGTGAGGATATTTTCGATGATTTCTATCGGGTCCACTCCATTGCAGCTCTGTATTGCAAATGTAAACGGAAGGAGTGCAACCATAAAGATAATTGTACTTTTTTTCAATCTCTGTTTCATGATAATTGTGTTTTATTTGAACATTAAAAAGGCGTTGGTAAAGTCGGGCGCAAGCGCATCGGGGTTAGCGGTTTCAACGCGGATAGCGCTCAAAAAGTATGCGTTGTCGAAAGTGGGCGTTTTGCCGAATATGGTTTTAATAAAATCGACGCTGTTCATAAACCGTGCGTTCGAAAAATTGACATTATCGGCGAAAGCCACATAGTTGAAAAACGCAGAGCCGTTTGTTTCCATCATGTCGAATGCAGCTCGGCTGCTGAAGTGGCTGTTGTTGAGAACAAATTTTCCTTTGACGGATGTTTCCTGAAACGAAACTCTGTCGGCAAATTCGGCGGCAATAATGTGCAGGTTGCCCATAAACTGCGAATAGACGGCTGAGAACCGCTTTTCGGCTTTAATTTCGGAGAAATAGCTGTCCTTTGCCCACACTGCCATACCGTTGAATGTTGCGTTTTCGTGAAACGTCGATTTGCTGAAATTAACGATACCGTTAACGGTGGCTTCGGCAAAATCGACTTCGCCGCGAAAGTCGCAATCTATAAAGATAAGGTTGTTGCGAAAAGCGCTGCGCGCTGTGGTCTGTCCCACTTTTTGGGTCGATGTTACCTTGCCCAGAAAAATGCAGTTGCTGAAGAAAATGTTTCCACCAATCTCGCTTTGAAGCGTGTTGGCGCTGATAAGGAAAGGCTCGGCAGCATTGGCAAAACAGAGGTCGTCTGTAATTATCTTATCGTGAAAATGGATGTGTTTTCCATTTTTGAGCAACTTGATAACGTCCGATGCTTTCATCTCCTTTTTTTCGGCAGCCGAACACGATGCAAGCAGCACAAAACAGATAAAAAACGATACGATATGTTTCATCATAATAAAATATTAATTACGCATGTTACACTGTAATTACGTTATAGCAGCTTTGAAAAGGCTGTCGCAATATTTGAATTGCGAAACATGAATCATTAAAACAAAAAAAGGAGCGGGAATGTTCAAAAAGCATTATAGAACACGGAATTTAAATTCCGCAAATTTAAAGGACGGCGCGGATAACACGGATAACAACAACAAAATTTATCAATACATTATTATCATCCATATATAACCATCCGCGTCATCCGTGTTCTCCCTGAACTTTATTCTTCCTCGTCTTCATCCCAAATGGGACCCCACTGAATTTCGGTGGCAATGCCGTCTTCGAACCAGATGTTAAGCCCTGCATCTTCTACGGTAGCAACCAGATGTTCGGTTATTTCATCATCGTCGTCAACGGGCATTTCTTCGATTTCGATTTCGCCGATGTCGAGTAGTTCAATTTGCTGAATTACTTCCTGCTGGCTCAATCCAATTACATCTATGCCTTCGAGCATAAAATCGGGCGAACTTACCGAAAGCGCTATCAGCTGCCAGTCTTCGAGTTCGTCGAAAGTAGCCGAAAGTTCCAGCTCATCGTAGTGCCATGCTTCTACAGCGCCGTCGCCTTTGGCTTCGGGCGCAATCTTTTCGATTTCGGAGGGCTTTCCAAGTATTTTTTCAACTTCCTTGCGCGACATGCCAAATTCAACGCCGAGCACGCCCATACCGAGTTCAATATTCATCTCTTCCATGTTGTCCATCACTGTTTATTTTGTTAGTGTTATTATTAAATATCGTACAGATGTTTACCGTTATTTCTGTTCTGTTTTTTTTGCGACAGTCGTATTTTGTCGTTCATCCGTTTAGCTATTGTCGCTTTCGACGGATGGGTTGGTATCCGCTCTTCGTGCTGCACAAGCGCGTTTTCGAGCAGATTGAAGAAGCGTTCGGTTACTATCAGTTTGTTGCGATACTGCGACCGTTCGGTTTGCGCCGCCAACACAAGTTCGCCCGCCTGATTAATGCGCGTAGCAAGTTTTTGGGCAATCAGCGACTTCTCGTCATCGGTCAGCGCCTGTGAGTTGGCAATGCTGAAACGCAACTCAACACGGCTGCTCACCTTGTTTACATGCTGCCCGCCCGCGCCGCTGCTTCGCGTAGCCGAGTACCGCAGTTCCCTGTATAAATCCCTGTTGCGCAAAGGCGTTTCCATCAGTTGCAATATCTAAAAATCGGGCACAAATAACGGATAAATAATTGTGTTTAGCAAATAAATGGGGAGATGTTTTTATGGGAAGACTAATACACTCGCTATTTCACATGAAGCAAAAAGTGTATCAAACCTGCTGCTGGCTTGAAAAGCCAAATCTGCATAACCGCAGTCCACGGCGAACTGGACTGTGAAGTCCAAACATAATAAGGGAGTGAACTCGGAACTTGCGGCAGCAAAAGTTCTGCCTGTGAAGGCAGTTTCTGTGTTTCGCACAGCCGCAAGCCGCGCTTCGCTTGCATGTTGCGGTTATGAAGATGATGCCCTTTGGTTCCGCCGATTTTCAATTCAGGGCTAATAAAAAAGTATATGTTGCGTAATATCAATGATTAAAGCAGTGATGTTTTATTTCGTTGTGTATCGGCAAGCATAGTTGCAGACATCCAGCAAGCATAGTTGCAGGCATCCAGCAAGCTTAGTTGCAGACACCCAGCAAGCATAGTTGCAGGCAT
>JAITVO010000081.1 GCA_031285765.1 Cytophagaceae bacterium
ATCTTTTTCAAGCGGTATAAATCCGTATTCAATGCCCCCGCACACCCCAACGCAGGTAAAGCGGTCTTCCGCCCCCATTCACTTATGCAGGAAAAAGCATACTTGCAAGGGCAATACAAGCGACTTAAAAAATCTCCACATCTGCGCTACGCTTCGGGTAGGTATATCGTGCAAGTGAGAGCAATGCCAAACTTGTTTGAGCATTGCCAAGTGCAGCCGAAAATCACAGCATGTAATGTTCCGTTTCGTTTTTTGCCCCAACTCTTAAATCCCGTTCCCTCATTTCTCAAAAAAGGATTACCTTTGCACTCAATAACGGTACAAATACCTGTACAGGGATAAAATCATTCGAGATAGCATTTTCATTCATGATACAATTCGCGTTCCCTATCCGGTTGAGGTAGTCAAACAGGTAAAAGCACCACTAACCGGCTGGCAAAATTTCCAAGTATGGTGCGGGCGCATTGCTCTTACACTCGCTTTGCTTGTCGGTGTATTTTGCGCTGAAACATGTATCGGAAAATCAAAACTCTTAACATCAGCAAAACGTATGGAAACAGAAAAGAAATACAACTAAAGGCGCCAGACACACTGATGTTATAAAAGCCCGACTCAGTTTTGAAAGCGATACAGATATTGACGAATATAAATTTGAACTCACACCTGCCACGCCCGACAGGTTTAATTACCAAATAAGAGGATGTTTTATTCGGCAAAAAGGAATAGGAACATTTTCAACTCTCAATCATTCACTTGTACATCTCCTCCCTCAACTGCTGAATCGTTTCGTCGGCAATATAGTCGTCATAGCTCATCAGTTTGTCGATAATTCCGGTGGGGGTGATTTCGATGATGCGGTTGCATACGGTATTGATAAACTCGTGGTCGTGCGACGCCAGCAATATGTTGCCCTTGAAGTTGGTCAATGTGTTGTTGAACGCCTGAATGGATTCCAAATCGAGGTGATTGGTCGGATTGTCAAGCACCATCGTGTTGGCGTTGCGCAGCATCATGCGCGAAATCATGCATCGCATCTTTTCTCCTCCCGAAAGCACTTTCACTTTTTTGTAAATGTCTTCGCCCGAAAAAAGCATCTTGCCGAGATAACCGCGCAAAAACGATTCGCTGGTGTCGGCTGAGTACATGCTTAACCATTCAACCAAAGTTTGATTGCTTTCGAAGAACTGCGAATTTTCAAGCGGTAAATAGGCTGTGGTGATGGTTACGCCCCAGTGAAACGTGCCCGAATCGGCGTGCGTGCGCTCGTTCAGTATTTCAAAAAGCGCGGTTACAACCAGCGGATTGCGCGAAAGGAATACAACCTTTTCGTCTTTTTCGATAGTGAAACTGACGTTATTCAGCAGGGGCGTTCCGTCGTCAGTTGTTTTGCTCAAGTCGTGAACGCTCAAAATGTTGTTGCCCGTTTCCCGTTCAGGAGTAAAAATGATGCCCGGATAGCGGCGCGTTGAAGGCTGTATTTCTTCTACGTTGAGCTTTTCGAGCATTTTGCGACGACTTGTTGCCTGCCGCGACTTTGCTACGTTGGCACTGAATCGCTGTATAAATTCGAGCAGTTCTTTCTTTTTCTCTTCCGCCTTTTTGTTTTGCGACTGCTGCTGACGCAAAGCCAGCTGGCTACTCTGATACCAGAAAGTATAATTGCCTGCAAACAGCTTTACTTTTCCATAATCGATGTCGATAATGTGGGTGCAAATGGTGTCGAGAAAGTGGCGGTCGTGCGACACAACGAGCAGTGTGTTGTCGAAGTTTGTCAGATAGTTTTCGAGCCACATCACTGTTTCCAAATCGAGGTCGTTGGTAGGTTCGTCCAGCAAAAGGTTGTCTGGCTTCCCAAAAAGAGCGCGTGCCAGCAACACTTTCACTTTTTCCTTTCCGCTCAACTCTTTCATCAGTTTTTGGTGCGCGTCTTCTTTTACACCCAGTCCGCTCAAAAGCGAAGCCGCGTCGCTTTCGGCATTCCATCCATCCATTTCGGCAAACTGCTCTTCGAGTTCCGATGCACGGATGCCGTCTTCTTCGGTAAAATCGGTTTTCAGATAGAGTGCGTCTTTTTCTTTGCCTACTTTCCAGAGTTTTTCGTGTCCCATCATCACGGTGTCGAGCACGCTCAAGTCGTCGAAAGCATGATGGTCTTGTCGAAGCACCGAAAGACGTTCGCCCGGATTGAGCGAAACGCCGCCCCGCGTCGAATCCAAGTCGCCGCTGACAAGTCGCAGAAAAGTAGATTTCCCTGCGCCGTTTGCGCCGATAATTCCGTAACAGTTGCCCGGAGTAAGTTTTAAATTAACATCCTGAAAAAGCATTTTTTTGCCGAACTGAATGGCAAGATTGGAAACTGTAATCATTTTAATAAAAGATGAATAGTCAATAAATACAAGCTGGCAGCGCTTAGTATAGCTACCGCAATTGAGGGCGCAAAGATAGATAAAATATTGATGCGAAGATGTTAATAAAGTTCAAGATTGAAAGTTACTGCATGTATGTGAAACCCTGCTACGCAAAGGTTTTCTGTAAGGTATCGACTTATCCACCGTTCAAAATTCGCAGAGTTCATGCTGTTTATTTTGGCTGATTCGGGGCTGTATTTTTCAATATTTGATAATGTCCTGATGTTACCGTTGCAGAGTTCAGGCAACTTTTATTTTCGGTTATTGCACCTCTTCAACTTTACCTCCCAACGTAGTTTTAATTGCTACTTTTTCGGGTTTGCCGGCATATTCTACTTTAGCGCCCGTACCTGCGTTTGCATCCAGTTTGTCGGTAACATAAACCTGTGCCATCGCTCCTGTACTTGCTCTAACATAAGCCTCTTTACACTCAAGTTCACTGCCAAGGTATTTACCACCGGTTGATGCGCTCACTTCTATATAGTCGGCAATGCCTCTTACCTGAACTCGTGCAGCAGTGGCTGATACTTTCAGTTTTTTCACTTCCACTTCCATCTCAATCGAAGCATCCATTCCGGCTTCAAGCAGCAACTGGTCGGCTTCAATAATATCTTCGGAGTCGAGACTGCTGCCGGTTCCTGCCAAAATTTCTCTGATATTTTGATAGCTAACATAAACGTTTACTGCCACATCCTTATAAATTTTCGTTTTCATTTTTAAGGTCAGCTCTCTTCCTTGCTGCTGAATCAACACATCTTCGAGTTCGGCATTAAGAATGATTATATTGGCTTCGGGCTTTTCGCCTTCGCGCAGTGTAACATTAATTCCTTTGCTGATTTTTATTTTATCGAATGGTTCGAGTTGGCGGGTCTCAGTTTTTTCGTTGTTTTGTGCAACAGCGGCAACTCCATGTAAAATGAAAAACAAAGCGGTTAAAATGATTTTCATGTGTTTATTGATTAGCTTTAAAGTAAATAAAAAAAACAGGGTGCAAAGGTAATCTTTTTTTAGATTTATCTGAAATGCGGCTTTAAATTATTTTTATGATGCCAATTTTCAGCTTTCAACTCTTTATACTCAAACAAAAATGGTTTGCAAATAACAGAGAATACCGGTTTTAACTGTTCAGTTTTATACTCAACAGGAAATGAATTGCAATAACATGAGGTTTTATATCCGGTTCAGACAATGGGGCATGCCCCATTGTTGTTTTTATTCGCAAATCAATTCTGTTCAGTTTTATTTATTGACAAGGGGATTAATCCCCTTGTTGCTTTTATCCGCAAATCAATTCAGCTTTCGACTCTTTAATTATCGTAAGCATATTCAGATGCTTCGTTAACAAAATAGAGAAATTCTTTTGTTTTTCGGAATTGGGCAATTACGTTTTCAAGCAAATTGGGACTTAAAATAAAATCGTCGCTTAAGAATTGTTCCAGATACATATCTTTCAGCCGAAGATATTCACTATAAGGAGAATCTTTGGGATAACCCACCGGATTTTTTTTCAACACATTGTCCATATTTAACCTAAAACCGTCGGCTTTTTTAATAGCGGCGATAAACCTTTCGCCATTGTCGAAAATCTCGTCGCGAAGACTTTTTAACGTTTTTGGTTCGGGGAGATAAAAACCTGATGACATAAGATGCTGTCCAACAAAATCTCGCTCATTTTTTGGCTCTATATGAAAATAGTAACCTGCATAATTCGATTTTTTTCCGCCCCGACAAATATACGCACCCATGTGCGACTTGTATGGTTCCTTGTTTTTGCTGAAACGCACATCTCGGTAAATTCTGTACGTACATTCCTTTACCTGCAAGCCACGCACGGTTTCGTCAAATTCGCCGATGCCTGCAATCAACTTTTCGGCAAACGCATTAAACTGATCAATGGCTTCGCGGTACTTGGTTTTATTGTCCTCAAACCAGTCGCGATTATTATTTTGTTGTAATTGCCTTAAAAAATCAATAACTTTATCCATTTCTTGAATATCTATATAGTTTAGAGTGTGCTAATTATAAAGAAAACACAAATCACTAAGCGGAGGACAAAAATACACTACAAAACGCAAGTTTGCAATATTTTTTTGCAGAAAAATATCACAATCCAACAAATGAGAAGTTGAGAATGATATTTCGACAGGCTCAGCAACCAAAATGCAGAAATTATGATGTAGAGATAGTAGATACAGACGTTTTTATCCTGATAAATATCCATTAAGCCACCATTTAGCTATTGCTGTGCAGCACTAAGCTGTGCTTGTGCACCGCTTAGCTATGGCTATGCACCGCTTAGCTGTGCTTATGCAACACTTAGCTGTGCTTGTGTACCGCTTAGCTGTGCTTGTGTACCGCTTAGCTATGGTTGTGCACCGCTTAGCTATGGTTGTGCACCGCTTAGCTATGGTTGTGCACCGCTTAGCTGTGCTTGTGCAGCACTTAGCTGTGCTTGTGCACCGCTTAGCTATGGTTGTGCAGCACTTAGCTGTGCTTGTGCACCGCTTAGCTGTGCTTGTGCACCGCTTAGCTGTGCTTGTGCACCGCTTAGCTGTGCTTGTGCACCGCTTAGCTGCCCCATGTATTTCGTTAACAATCGAAACTTAGACGCACAAAAAAGTAACAAACTGTAAGTTGAACAAGCCTGATATATCCTTAAAACTTTCGCAGCGTAAACAAAAACTCCAGTCCGCCGGTTGCTCTGTTTTTGGCTGTGATGCTGCCTTTGTGAAAAGCTACGGCGTTCTTTACAATGGACAGCCCCAAACCCGAACCGCCGGTGTCGCGGGTGCGCCCTTCGCTGATGCGGTAAAAGCGTTCGAAAATACGCGGAAGGTGCTGTTCGTTGGGGATGCCTGCACCGTTGTCGGTAAACGAGAAACTGAAAAAATCGCCGTCGTCGCTGTACTGCCTTATTTGCACAACAACGTTGCTGCCTGCGTAATGAATGGCATTGTCCGTAAGGTTCCGGAAAATGGAGTAGAGCAGGTTTTTGTTACCCTGCACCACCGTATCGGCGGGAACGTCGCACTGCATCGTGATGTTTTTTTCCTGCAAAGGAACGGAGAGCTCACTTTGCAGCGTTTCGAGCAGTTGGCGGATATTGACCGCTTCGGTTTTGAACGATTGTGGGGCTTCTTCCATTTTTGTAATCAGGCTCATGTCCTGAATCAGTTCGGAAAGCGTTACGGTGCGGTCGAATGCCTGCATAATGAAGTGGCGCTTCTGCTCGTTGCTCAGCGGCTGTTCCAGCACCGTTTCCAAATAACCGCGAATACTCGTAACGGGCGTGCGCAGCTCGTGGGCAATGTTGCCTGTCATTTCCTGCTTCAGCAGCCGCGTTTTTTCCTGTTTGGTGATGTCGTTCAGTATAATTTCGAAGCTGCCGTCGTCGAAGCGGTTGCCGCGCATCGAAAACGTTTTGCCGTACTTCTTTATCTGCGTGTCAAAATAATCCGTTTTGTTTTCGGATATAAACTGCGTAACGGCGGCAAATATGTTTTCGGTAAAGATAACCGACGGCTCGCTGCACGGCTCGTTGGTGAGCGTGTTGAGGTACTGGATAAACAAGCCGTTGTAAAATTCAACCTGTTGTGTGGCGGAGAAAAAACAGATTCCTTCTTCGGAACTGTGAACGTGCTGCAGCAGTTTTTCGCGCTCCGAGTCGGTCGCTTTTTTGCTTTGCTTGAGCAGGCGGTAGTTTTCGGTGATTTTGATGCCAATTTCGCCCAGTTCGTCGTTGGGGAAGTTGAATGGAGGCGTTTCGTCGCGGTCGGCATTTACGGCAAAGTCGCGCAGCTGGCGGATGGACTTCCCGAAACGGTCGGTAATCACATTCATCAGCAAAAGCATAACAACAAACAGCACGATGATGAAGTACAGGAAAGCGTTGTCAGCTTTCAGAAAACGCTGCGTCTGGATGTCGTAGGGCAGCGCCACGCGGATGTAGCGGTTGCCGAAGCGTTTGGCATAATAGAGGTATGCGCGGCTGTTCGACGACGAGGTGCGAATGTCCATCCCCGTTTTGCCATCAGACGCGGCGGCTATTTCGGGGCGTTCGGCATGGTTTTCAAGCATTGACACGTCTTTAATTGAATTGTCGAACTGCACATTTCCGCGTTCGTCAATCAGGCTAAGCCGAATGTTTTGCGGAAAAAGCGCCAGCAGCGTGTCGGGCGCATCGCCATTCATCAGCGCAGCATTGACAAGTTCCGCGTAAGCGTCCAGCTTTTCTTGGAGCGCTTCGGTTCGGTACCGTTTTTCGCGCGACTGTTCAAATACAACCACTCCTGCAGTAAACGCGGCAAAGATGATTACAAAATAAAGGAAAAGGCGTTGTTTGTAGGTCAATTTCATAAGTCGGAAGTGTTAAATCGGTAGCCGTAGCCCGACCGATTGGTGATAACTGCGGCGTAATCGCCTAATTTTTTGCGCAGCCGCGTAATATGCACGTCCACCGTTCGCTCGGTGATATAGGGCGTTTCTTTCCATATCCGGTCGATAATATCATTGCGCGAAAATATCCTTTCGGGATTATCGGCAACCAGGGCGAGAATTTCAAATTCGGTTTTGGTGAGTAAGATTTGTTCGCCTTTCACCGTCAGTTCTTTTGTTTCGAGGTTGATTACAAAATCGCCAAACGCAATTTTCCTTTCGGATGATGCGTCGCCAAGCCTTCGCACAACAGCTTTAACGCGGGCAATCACTTCTTTGATGGAAAACGGCTTTGAGATGTAATCGTCGCCGCCAACCGAGAAGCCCGTAAGCATGTCGTTTTCGGTATCTTTAGCGGTGATAAAAATGATAGGAACCGAATTGCCATCCGCCCGCAGTTTTTCTGCCATTTTGTAGCCCGACATGCCGCCCATCATCACATCGAGCAGTATCAGTGTAAAGCCGCCCGCCAGTTTTTTCAGCGCCTCCTCTGCCGAATACGCACACTCCACCCCGAAACCCTCGCTTTTAAGGTTAAATTCGAGTATCTCGCAAATGTTTCGATCGTCATCAACTATTAAAATTTTTTCTGCCATATTTTGCCGTATTGAATTGTTGCAAAGTTAATCATTATTCGGGTAGAGAGTTATTAATTCTGCAAAAGTAGTCAGCATACATTACAGGATTGTAACAATTTTGTTACGGTTTTGTTAAGAATATTTTTTTATACTCAAACAGAATTGATTATGCGAACATAATCAACAATTGGGCATGCCCCATTGCCGATGCAGGAAGCAACAAGGGGATTAATCCCCTTGTCAATAAATAAAACTGAACAGTTATACTAATTTGAAAGTGGTTTTCGGATATATGCAGGGGTTTGGTAGAGACGCGGCGCGCCACGTCTCTACGTTCGCGCGTATGGTCTGTGTGCATCCCGAAACTAAAAAATCCGGAATGTGCAAAGATTACTACAAACATAACGAAATTTTGATGCGTTTACACTGAAAAGAATTAACTGAATTTTGAAATACCTGCGAACTTACTTATCTTTGCCGCAATTTTAGAACTATGATTGCACCCGAAAATCAGACAGAACAATTCAAAGCCATGCTTTCCGGCGCGGAAAGTATTATCATTATCCCACATAAAGACCCCGACGGCGACGCTACCGGTGCATCGCTTGCATGGCTCAACGCCTTGCGGCAAAAGGGGATTGACGCGCAAGTGGTAACACCTACGTCTGTTCCGAACAATCTTACGTGGATGAAAGGTTTTGAATATGTTACTGATGCAAACTTCAATCTTAAGAAGGCGGGCGAACTTATCAGCAGCGCCGATATGATACTGTTTCTCGACTTCAATACCATGTCGAGGCTGGGCGAACTTCGGCAGTTTTTTGAAACATCGGCAACACCCCGTGTGGTAATCGATCATCACCCGCTTCCCGAAGACAGAATCGGCAATGTGCTGTTTTCCGACATCACGGTATCCTCCGCCTGCGAACTTTGTTATAACATTATGAAGGCGATGGACATTAATATCGACGCCGATATTGCTGAATGTCTTTACACAGGCATCATCACCGACACGGGGCGGCTGAGTTACAGTTCGTCGCGCCCCGAAGTGTATTACATTGTAGGCGATTTGATTTTGAAAGGCATCGACAAAAAAAAGATACACAGCGCGGTTTATCAAAATGCAAGTGCAAGCAGTTTGCAGCTGCTTGGCTATTCGCTTTGCTCGGCAATGGAACGGGTAGATGAGTTGCCGGTTGCATTTATCGCCCTGTCGAAAAACGACCTCGACCGCTTTAATTACCAGCCCGGCGACACCGAAGATTTGGTAAACTATCCGTTAAACATTGGAGGCATTACATTTTCGGCATTATTATCCGAAAGAAAAAAAGGATTTGTAAAGGCGTCGTTTCGCTCGCAGGGCGAAATATCGGTGAATCACTTTGCCCGTCTTTACTTCAGTGGCGGCGGTCATAAAAACGCTGCCGGCGGCGAAATGCGCGACACGCTCGACAATGTTAAGGAGTTTTTCCGACAAAAAGTAAAAGAGTTTTTTGAGTTAAATAACAGCAGTATAACCAACGACTGACGTTACGGTTTTATCCCAAACGTTGTTCGACAAATAAATTAAGGTATGGTTTTTGTTATGAGGGCGATTTGTTTTTTGACGTTCTGTTCAGCCATAAGCTGTTCAAATTCGCAGACAAGGCAGCAACAGCGGCTCAATACGACCGAAATACCGTTTGAAACATCTGTTGAGATGAACCGGCGAATGGTGGCAGAGGAGCAGGAAGATATTGAACAGTACATCAGCGACAATGCGCTCGACATGAAACGGACGGAAACAGGTTTGTGGTACAGCATCGCCGATGAAGGAAGCGGCGGCGCAATCGTAAAAGGAAAGGTGGTTGTACTGAACTATACCGTAAAGTTGCTTGATGGCTCGCCGCTCTACAGTTCCGACGAATCGGGCGTAAAAGAGTTCCTTGTAGGGCAGGGAGGCGTTGAATCGGGCTTGGAAGAAGGTATCCTGATGCTGAAAAAGGGAAGCAAGGCTTCGTTTATTATGCCGCCCCATTTGGCGCACGGGCTGGTAGGCGACGATGATAAAATTCCTTCGCGTGCCATCCTTGTTTACGAAATTGAAGTATTAGATGTAAAAGATAATAAATAGTGTTACAACATTGCGAAATTGATATATGAACTTATTAAAGAATTGTTTTCTACTGCTTGCATTATTCTTGCTGATTGCCAATTATGGTTGCCGAAAAGATTTACCCCCCATCGAATCCTATTACGAATATATAGATATTCACGATTACGCTGTCGATTCGTTAGGTTTTGAAAGATACGACACCATCCCCGGCGGAATTTATTTGAGAATTACAAAAGAAGGCGCGGGACCTGTGCCTAAAACGAATGACAAGTTATATACTTATTACAGAGGTACACTGCTTACCGGTAAGGAGTTCGGTTCGCGCAAAATGTATGTTGCGGCTTCGGACGGGAGCGATTCCATTCAAACACCAATGTCGTTTACATTAGGCACATCCAGTATGATTGCAGGATGGGACAGTGCTTTTTACCGTCTTAACAGGGGAAGCGAGGCTATAGTTGTAATTCCTTCCAATATGGCTTATGGTGCGCAAAATCAATCGGGCATTCCTCCTAATTCGCCTTTACGCTATGACGTGGAATTACTTTGGCTGAAAGGCGACCCTGGTACCGAAGACGAAGTATTGAAAATGGTGAATGCAATGTGGGCAGAGGAGTGTAAAGAGTAGCCGTCGATTGAATAATTTAATATAAACGATTTGTACAAAATGAATATCAAAAACAATATTATTCACTTTTTAGCAACTTTAGCAGTCGCATCCATCTTTGCATGGGGATGCGAGGATGATGCTTATTATATTGATTACGAAAAATTAGAAGACGAAGGCGCTGCTTTGTTCGACCGGTTTATGGCGCTCGATTCTGTAGCAAGAGATACGCTCTATGCAAAAATACGTGGCGACTATCCGATGCTTGATACAATTGACGACCGCAATGAAGGGGGACCGTTAATGTATATAACACACCGAAGCGGCGAAACCGACTCCATCATGTCGGGACATTATGTCGGAGTTCGATTTATCTATTGGGGAATTTTTGAGAATGAAGATGGAAATATCGACGTCGATACAATGTATCTCGACAGATACTACGATGAACCGACTACCTTTATGATAGATAATTACTCCAGCACTTATTATGTGAGTAACGGTATCAACAGAGGTGTGAAATTTATGAAACCTTTTGAAAGAGCTATTATGGTGTTGCCATCTACGCTTTTATACAGTTATGGTACAGCTCAATCTATATTTGCTTCTACGTCTTTCGGTCTTGCCGACCAGTATCGTCCGATTATTGCCGATGTGGAAGTTACTTACTGGACGGACAGGTGAGAAAGTTCAAAGCTCTTGGGTTCAAAGTTATACTCAAACAAAAATGGTTTGCAAATAACAGAGGCTTCCAGTTTTTAACTGTTCAGTTTTATTTATTGACAAGGGGATTAATCCCCTTGTTGCTTTTATTCGCAAATCAATTCTGTTTGAGTATAAATGGTTGTAAATACAATGTTGTTTTTTAGGTTGATATGCTTGAGTGGAGAGTGGAGAGTAGAGTTCGGCATTAGTTTGGCATTAATTAATTACATCTTCTATCCGTTGGCTTCAGCCAACGGTAATGATTGATAATTTTAACAGTTCACAATTTACTGCAATTACACAGCTTATTTTTTGCTATTTTTAATTGATGAAACAACATATTTTTACCATCGAAAACAAGTAACCGGTTTGTTAACAACGTACCTGCGCCTGTAATATATTTCAAGGCTTCGGTAGCCTGCAAAGAACCTATAACTCCGGCAATTGAACCGAGAATACCTTCTGGCTCCATTTTTTTTGTATTGGAAACAGGCGGTGTATCGAACAGACACCGATAACAGGCATTACCCGGCGTATAGGTCATTATTTCGCCACGCAACTGTGTTACTGCTCCATGTGAATATGGAATTTTTTCTTTCACACAAATATCGTTAATCAGATATTTACAAGTATAACTGTCGCAGCAATCTATCACAAAATCGTAATCACGTACAATTTGTTGTGCATTTGTTACCGAAAACTTTTCGGTAACGATATTTACCCTCACCTCATGATTCAAAACATTGATGGCTGCTTTAGCAGATTCTGTTTTTAAGATGTTAACATTATTGCTGTTATGTATAATTTGCCTTTGAAGATTGGTTATATCAACACGGTCGTAATCAACAATTCCAAGCGTTCCAATACCGGCGGCAGCAAGATAAAGCAGCACAGGTGAGCCAAGTCCCCCTGCCCCAACAACCAGTACACTTGCGCTATTGATACGCTTTTGCCCATCAATTCCGATTTCCTCAATTAATATATTTCTGCTGTATCTCTCCATTGCATCTTATTATTTTGCATCGAACACACCTCAAGTTATTTTTTTTATAAAAAAACCGGAATACAAAGATTTTGTAGCTCATTCTTTTTTAAAAGAACTACGCAAAAATACAACTATTTTTCGACAAGAACAAAAACCACACATTCGGAAACTTTGAAAAAAAAAGACACTAACAACAGTAAAAATTTCGACACAATTGCCCTACGATAAAATCGTTACACACGATAATTATTTAAATTTTTCCTATCTTCGCCGGCAAATTTAACGGAGTAGTTTGATAACCAATTTACGGAGAAAACTGACTGTATCCTCAAGTCCTGCAGGAACGGCATATCTTTAAGTTGAGTGTGATGGAGTAGGTGTGAAATTAACTCGAACTATTCACACTCCATTCTTTACTAATAAAGCGTCGTCCTTGCGGACTCTCAATATTGCAATATTTTAAATTGTTTGATAGCGGTTTGATACGAAACACAATAAAGACAAACAACAAAATGACTGATAAAGAAAAATATACCCACTTTTGCGAAACACATCCTTTAGTTCCTGTTTACATGAGGAACTGGTGGCTTGATTGCAACTGCGGCGCCAATCGCTGGAATGTACTACTTTACGAGAACGGCAACGGAGGCATAGAAGCTTTTATGACTTATTTTATTCCTTACGCGCGTGTTATTGCCATGCCTTACTACTCGCAAAGCATGGGAATATGGTTTAATCCCGAATACAACGACCTTGATATTGTTAATAATACCAAACGAAAGCATACTGTTTGCAACTGGTTTATAGAACGGCTGCCTTCTTTCGAGGCGTATCGACAAAACTTCCATTATACATTTACCGACTGGCTGCCTTTTTACTGGAAAGGTTTTAAGCAGACAACCCGTTACACTTACGTGATACCCGATATTTCGGATACAGACGCTTTGTGGAAAGGTTTGCACTCGTCGGTAAGAAAAAATATAAACCGAGCGCGTAATCATTATAAGCTGACCGTAAGAAAAGATATTAGTTATGATGATTTTTTCAGCGTATATAATAAAACGTACCAACGACAGAATATTAAAACTCCGGGAGCCAACGGTCTGAAAAAGATAATTGAAGCCTGTGAGCAAAGAAATCAGGGCAGTATGTGGGGTGCATACGATGGGGAAAACCGTTTGCATGCAGTCCTTTTTGTTGCATGGCAGGATAGTTGCGCCTACGGCATAGCGTCGGGACGCGACCCAGACATCCCCAATTCAGAGGCACAAACGCTGCTGCACTGGGAGTGTATCCGCTTTTATTCGGGCATTTCAAAGTCGTTTGACTTTCAAGGCTCCATGATGATAAATGTGGAATATTTTTTCCGCAAGTTCGGAGGCATACTGTATCCCTATTTCCAAATCACAAAAGGAAAACGTCGCGTGCGTGGAACCGTAAATGCTATATGGTACAAACTGTTTGAGAAAAAGAATTAATGCCAAATCGCCTTGGAGGACAACCATTATTATATTTTCCGAAAAAGTCTATTTTTTTATCCGCAAAAAATCTGCGTTTTCAGCGTCATCCACGTTCCACTTTCTTTTTCTCTTCGGGCTGTTATCATCCGAAATGCGTCTAAACCATTCGAAAAATAAAATAGCACGCTTTGCGATTATAATTGCATCAACCGTATGAATTTTTTCAACAACAGTTATTGATGTTTAACTTTGGTTTTTATTCCTTTCCATAGCGTATTTGTAAACAGTCCGCCCAAAGCAGTATATACAATATAAAAAGGATACATCAACGAGAATAGAATAAATTCGGGGAAAGAACTTTTTATTTCATAAAAAAATCTGCCATCTTTTATTAAAAGATAATCGCATATTAACTTGGAAGTAAAACATACAGAGAATACCAAATTTGAAACAAAAGGGAAGAACAGCAACGAAATTCCAATTATTAAATTTGTAAATAAAACAATTACGGCAAGCCCAATAGTTAGCGCATCGCTGTAACTTCGGCTTTTTCCGCCCCAGCGCATTCGTTGCATAAGAAAATCTTTGAGCGTACTTTCGGGCAGTGTGGTAACAATGCTGTTTCTGTTTTTATTGAATACAATTTTTTTCTCCGTTTTTTTAAAAGCGTGGAGCAGAAAAACATCGTCGCCCGATGCCTCTTTGCTTCCTTCGATAATGTTTTGTACTTCCAACCATTCGCTTTTGCGAAACGAAAGATTGGCGCCACTGCAAAAAACAGGATTTCGCAGCATTGCAGCGCTCGCTCCGCACATTTGAAGCGCCATATAATCCATTGCCTGAAATCGTGACAAAAATGTTTTACCACCAGCCATTTTTACAGGTCCAATAATCATAGAAGGATTCTGTACTGCATAAACAACTGCTGTCGAATTAATCCAGTTTTTGGTGGGGCGGCAATCGGCGTCGGTGGTTATAATTATTTCGCCTTTGGCACGAACGATTCCTGTTTTCAACGCATCCTTTTTTCCCTTGCCAATAGATTGTACAATATAACAATTTGGAAAAGCAGAAACTGTATCCTTAAAGGCATCGGTTGAATGGTCATCAACCGCAATAACTTCAAACTTATTGGCAGGATAATTTTGATTTTGTAATACCAACAACAAAACGGGAAGATTAACCTCCTCATTCTTGAAAGGAACAACTACCGAAACAAAAGGAAACTCTTGGATTTTGCAATTTGTTTCGGGTTCGCACCTCCACGAAATAAAGCAGGCAACAATTGCAATACAGTAAACAGCAACGATTGCAATACCTGCAATTGATACCCCCCACAGGATGTTCATGATATTAACGCACGGTGAGCACCCAACTTTCCATTTTCAGTTCGTCAAGCAAAACTTCCTGTCTTTCGAGCGCTTTTCCAACGCTGAAAAAAGATTCTACACTTACCAGAAAGCGGCTGTTTCTCTCAAAAACATTTGCTTGAGCGTAACCTTGACCTTTTAGTTTTTCGACTAACTGGTCGGCGCGCCATTGGTCTTTAAAACTGCCGAGAATAATGTGGTGCTGCGTATCTGTTAGTACGGGAGTTTCCTCTACAACATCCTCCAGATCCGGTTCTTCAAAAACAGGCTCCGGCTCCTCAATCACTTGCGGCGCTTCTTCTATGGGCTGCTCAACCGGAGGCGGCATTTTGTCTTTGAAAACATTAAACGGATTATTTCCAAAAAACAGAAAATAGCCAAGAGCAAGCAGTATAAGTACAACTAATATTATTATAATTAGCCGGATAGAAAATTTATTTTTTCTATCATTGTTGTCATCGTCGCTATAGGACGAGTTGTTGTCAAGTTCTTCTTTAACGTCTTCCATTGCAGGTTCAATAATGTTTTTAACGGTATATTCAGCGGAAATATCGGTTACGGGAATTTGTGGTTGCAGCGATTCAATGGTAAGAAGATGGTCGGGTTCGGTTGCTGAACGAATAGTTACCGGTTCGTTCACAATAATTGCATCTTTATCATCAACTGGGTTAATATCGAGTAGTTCTATGCTTTCGAGGGAGGCATCATCCTCCCGCTCATCACCTTCATGCGCGTAACTGCTTTCTGTTCCCGATTGAATAAAACGGGCACTTCCGTTATCTTCTTTTATAAATTTTCCCAGATTCTCAATCTCGAAAACACCGATTGTTTCCAGCGACTGATTAACTTTCCCTACAAAATCGTCCACTTTTTGAGCCGCCGCAACAGTGTCGATACCTTCTTCATTCGAAATATAACCTATCAGTAAGCCATCATTAAAACTAAGAAATCCATTGAATATAATAGACATTTCCTTGCCTTGAGAAACAATAAACGCTCCAAAATTAGGAATGATAACGCGGTTGTGCTCTTTAATGAGTTCTAATAAATATTTTTTCATAAAACGCGAGTTGAGAGAAAATAAATTTAAGCTGCAAAAATAAATAATATTTGCAAAACTCAAATCGTTATTTCACAAAAAAGACAATTACAACTAAAATGCTTTATATTCCACTCAAAAAAAGTAACCCAAAAATTTATAATCGGCTCTCTTTTCTACTCAGGGTATTAATTAATTCATCGCGTACCGAAACTATCGCTTGAGTTATTACTTTTAACTGCGATTCCGAAATAGCTCCCGCTTCTATTGAGTTATACACGGCAAAAATCGGCTTCAATTGTTCCGATACTTCCAAAACCGCCTTGTTTACACGAAGTAGAAACGGTCATTACAACAAGAGTCGAAATAATAAGGATGTTTTCAAACTTCAAAACGGTTTTCACACTATCAGTTTTTTAATTTTTGCGCAAAGGTAATGGATTTATCAATATTCTAAAATGATAGTATGATTTTTTTTATTTTATGCGATATTATGCCGCATAAATTGTACGCGATGTGCATTTTGCTTCATCTGTAATCAATAAAAAAACCACTTTCTGCAAAACGAAGTCAGAAAATTTCATATATTTTGGCAGGTTATGCTTTCAAAAACTCATCTACTTCCCCGTTCATAAAATTATCTAATTCGCGGCGCTCCTTTTTGGTGGGGCGCCCTAAGCCATGCTGACGGTTGAGTTTGTTTGCCAGTTTAGCCAATTCAATCATTTCCAGATTTTCGGATGGTGTAACCTCGATCAGAAAATCGGCAACAAGTTTTGCGCCCATTCGTTTTTCAGAAACATCAAGAACTTTATATTCACGCACCGCAGGCGGCTCTTTAATGGCGATTATATCGCCCGAGTTTACTGTACGCGACGGTTTTACAGTTTGACTGCCCATCAGTACTCGCCCTTTTTGGCACGCTTCGGATGCCAAACTTCTTGTTTTGAAAAGCCGTACCGCCCAAAGGAATTTGTCAATTCGGATCATGGTATTATAATCGGATTTTTATGAATTATTATTTTGCTGTTGGCGCAAGGAAAACGGTACACTGCCGTTTTTATAATGGTGTTGCAAAAAAATGAAAAATAATGCGTGTAGTATAAATGTACAGTATCAGCTAAAAATTTTAACTGATTTGCTTTTGTGGGTTGTACTGGATTCGAACCAGTGACCCCTACCCTGTCAAGGTAATGCTCTAAACCAACTGAGCTAACAACCCATTTTTGAATTTTCCGCCGCAAAGGTAATATATTTTCGATTATATCAAACAAAAAAAGAATCATTTTTTTCGTTCCAACAACAATCAGGATACCAAAAATGAAATTAAAAATCATTTGCTTCAATTACCCTCTTTGCAATTTGTGTACCTTGCTTAATACGGTCGGATATTCGGAAACCATCGCGTAAATCGCCTGCAATAATCAGTCCCGGAAACTGATTTTGAATATTTTCAATCACACCAAGCCGTTCGGATGTTGATGCGTCGTATTGCGGTATAACTTTATTGTGTCGAAATATTCTGAGTAAGTCGGGTTCTTCGCTCGGAGTGAGCATCATGTGACACATACCTTCAATAACAATATCACGAATCTGTTCATCGTTCATCTCAAATACTTCGGGATTTTGCGTGCCTCCCAGTAAAATATAGAGTATTGCAGCTCCTTTTTTTAACGTCATATTATTGAAATACAAAGAAGGCGATAGTATTCGTAGAATTTTGGACTTATCGTAAACAGGCACAAAACCGCCGTATGCTTTTAGCGGAATGCCGCGCCATTTGCTGTAACCCACCACAGTAAGAACAACGTTGGCATATTCCAATCCCGAAATCACATTCAATTCATCGTCCCTCAAAAACGGCAATAAACCGGGCACTTCATAAGCGCCAACAGTTGAAACCACTACATCGGCTGTTTCGGTGAAATGACTGCCTGCAAACTCGTAGTGAACCGAGTATTCTTTTCCCGAAGGAAATACATTTACATTCTGTACATTTAGCAACAGTTCTTTGTCATTCAGTTTTGAAACAAGTACATTTACAAGGTTGCTAAAGCCTCCTTTGACGGTAAAGTCATCGTAAATATTAGCATGTTTGAAACACTTTTCTTTCTTCCGATAAGATCTGAAATTTCCAATAACCAAACTTCCGTAAATATGGCGAAACTCGTGCTGGTCGGGGTAAACATAGCGCGTAATTAACCGGCTTGCATCCCCCGCATAAGTACCGGATATATACGGGGATACGGCATATTCCCAGAGCGAATGTCCAAATCGGCTTTTCAACGATTCTTCGACAGTAACATCCATATCAATTTTTTTGAACCTGAAAGATTCAATTGCCAGCCGTAACTTATCGCTAAAAGTAAACAGAGAGGTGGTCAGCAAGCTTTTTAAAGATGTAGGAAAAATATGCCACTGCCCATTTTTCCACACAAGTTTTCTCCGTGCAGGTGTTTTTACATGCTTCCAAGCGAGTTCCCCCTTTAAATTATTGAACAGGGCTATTGTATCGGGATTAAGGACTCCCGATACGGGACCACTCTCAAATACAAATGTTTTCTGTGTGTGTGTGCGAATCAATCCGCCAGCCCGCTCTCGCTGTTCGAGAACAGTAACCTCCCACCCCGCTTTTTTGAGGTAATACGCGGTGGTTAATCCGGAAAGTCCGGCTCCTATAATAATAGCCTTTTTCATTAATAATATTTAATAACTGATGTTGCACAAAACTCATAAAGTACCGCAGGGATGGTACAATCAAATACACAGTGTTATCTCGAAAATCATGTTCAAATTGCGATTCGGGCAGGGACGGAAATTTTTCCACCTGTTTGATTGACCCCGTTATTACCGCTGTATATAAAGGCATACGGTAACGACTGGGTCGTTAATCTCGTAACGACGGGTCGTTAATCTCGTAACGACGGGTCGTTGATTTCGTAACGACGGGGTCGTTAATCTCGTAACGACGGGGTCGTTGCAATTGTAACGACGGGGTCGTTGCGAAATCAAGGACGGGGTCGTTACGAAATCATTGACGGGGTCAATTACAGACACTCCGCAAGCAGATGACGCAATACGCAAATTACACCTTGATATTCTGATTGTTGTTGTCGTTGTGCGCCTGCTTCTTAGCAAACGACGAGGCGTCCATAAACGTTGCTTTGCGAAGCATGTTTTTCAAATCTTCCGACTCGCTGAAGCGGACGTTGATTTTGCTGATTTTGGCTGCCGTAACTTCGGCTTCGCTGTCGGACGCAACGGTGCTTGCCGTAAGCCGGAACGAACC
>JAITVO010000089.1 GCA_031285765.1 Cytophagaceae bacterium
AAATTCTCCGTGTGTCTCGGCGAATAAAACCATGTCTTCGTAATCCTCCCCGTTGCTCAGGTACGTCAACAAACCGGTCAGAAGAATGTCGGATAGCTTATGCAGACATTTTTTCCCCATCCGAAAATCATGGATCGCCGATAAATAACTATAGACTGTTTTCATGCGGCAAAGCTAAAATTTCGTGCGTTTGCCCTATTGAATAAATCAAATTTCTCTATCTTTGACGCCTTGTTAATAGTATTATGGAATACGCAGCTCTTTTCCTTGCAGCCTTTCTTGCAGCAACAGTATTACCGTTCAGTTCCGAAGTGGTATTAACCGGAATGTTGATTGCCGGGTACAATCCCTTTTGGTGCATAGCAACAGCCACTACAGGCAATTGGTTGGGGAGTTTAACCTGTTACTGGATTGGGCGACTCGGAAAATGGGATTGGGTCGAAAAATATCTGAAAATACCTGCCTCCAAAATCGAAAAAGTAAGCAATCGCATAAAAGGAAAAGGAGGATGGATTGCTTTTTTTAGCTGGATACCCGGCATTGGCGACCCTATTGTTGTAGTAATCGGGTTCCTCAAAGTTCGCTTTTTAACCACAGCAATTTGGATTTTGGCAGGAAAAATAATCCGATATATTGTTTGGAGCTACATTACATTAAATACAATCAACATTATTCAAACATAAATTAACCTGCAACCTGTCTGTCCAGTAAAAAAACTTGCAATTATATTTTCATTGCGCCCGGCAATGAAAATTATTAATAAATTTACGGTTCAAAACCACATTTTACGGTTCTCGTTTGCTTTTTCTTTGCAGATAACCTATTTTTGTCGGCTGTTGCATACAGCAACAATAATTCAAGTAATTTCTAAAAAAAATATATGCCAGTAACAAGTCGCGAAAATATTGAAAAATGGTCGTTAAGCTATCAGATAACAAAATGGTGTGTTGATATTTCATTCAGGCTTTACTTCCCTAAAAAAGTTGTTGGGCAAGAAAAAATAGATTTCAACGATATACTGATTTTTGCACCCAATCATCAAAATGCCTTGATAGATGCGCTTGCCATTTTAACAATGCGTAAGTGGCAGCCAGTGTTCCTTGCACGTGCCGATATTTTTCGGAAACATTTGCTTGATAAAATTCTCACCTTTTTAAAAATACTGCCCATTTACCGAATTCGCGACGGATACGGCGAATTGCAGCGAAACAACAAGATATTCAAAAAAACAATCGACGTATTGAATAATCGAAACGGTTTGTGTATTCTTCCCGAAGGCAATCATGCAGGCGTTCATCGCTTGCGGCAACTGAAAAAGGGGATTGCGCGTATTGCTTTTCAGGCTATTGAGGCGTCGGGCGGACAGATGAAAATAAAAATTGTACCTGTGGGACTCGAATATTCACACTATTACAAATTTGGAAGTCCCATGCTGGTGCGCTTGGGCGAGCCTTTCGATGTATCGGAATATTATACAAAAAGCCGCGAAAATTATGCTGTGGCAATAAAGGAGCTTGTTGACGAACTTGCTGCGAGGATGAAAAAAGAGATGATTCACATCGAAAACGATATGTTTTACGATGAATACAACATTATTCGCCAACAGGGGGCATTGGCTGTGATGCTTCGCAACAGGAAAAAAGTGAACCGCGCAAACCTTTTCGAAGCCGAGAAGAACATTATTACCGCGCTCAACACTTTGCAAAATGCCAACGAAGCCGGCTTTAACCGGTTGATGACACTCGCCCGCACATTCAAACTAAACCTGACACATGCTCGCATCGAAGTCCCCATTTATCCATCCGAATTAAAAGGTTTCGGTTTATTGCTCCAAATACCCGCACTTTTGGTTACATTGCCCCTTTTCGTTTGTGGATCTATTAACAGCATGTTGCCTTTGGGAGTCATAGCCCTTATATCGTCGAAAATAAAAGACCCGCAGTTTTTGAGTTCGTTTCGTTATGTAACGGGGTTTCTTCTGTTTCCGCTGTTTATGCTAATTCAAACAGCTGTTTTTGCTCTCGTATTTAAAAACGGTTGGCAAACGCTGTTTTATTTCATAGCACTGCCCATTTCAGGCTTGTTGATGCAACAGTGGCGTAAATTATTTTTTCAAACATTCAGGCAGGTCAAACTGTTATTTATCAGGCTGACAAAACCGACGCTGTTCGGTGAGTTAAAAAACAATCTGAAAATGATAAGTCTTGAATTATGATGCCCACAATATTAGATTAAAATAAATCTTGTGGGCGTCATAGTTCAATGCAAGGACAATCTACTTATAATTATGTAACATAACCTAAACACAATACACAATACACAATGAAAATACTTGGTAAAATAAAAAGTAAAGTAGCAAGATGGTTTCTCGTAACCTTCAGCCTTTCTACGGCAGTATTCATCTTTCAGGCTTGCTACGGTATTCCGAATGATTATGGCGACAACTTTCTGATTGAAGGCATTGTACTGTCAGGAACAACAAGTAAGCCGATTGACGGTATTAAAGTTTCGGTAGAAAACATACCCTATCACGACGATATAACAAGTAATGGCGGACTTTTCAGCATCTATGTTCCTGCCGAATCCATTTACAGATTGCAGTTTTCGGACATCGACTCCATACAAAACGGTAACTATGCAACCAAAGATACCGTTTTAATGGAAATACCTGAATTTCTCAACATCGTGCTGGATGAGAAATAAACTTTCGCACTGGTTCCACAACAGATTCAGACACCACGAAGCTCAGTTGCACGAATTGAGCTATCTGTTTTGGGAATGTACGCAACGTTGCAACCTGAATTGCCGGCACTGCGGTTCCGACTGCACTGCTGCTGCCGACGTTGCCGATATGCCTTTTGATGATTTTCTTAATGCCATTCTGCCGCTTAAAAAACTCTATAAACCCAACACCATAACGGTGGCGATAACCGGCGGCGAGCCATTGCTGCGCCCCGACCTGGCACAGTGCGGAAAAGCGCTGCGGGCAAACGGTTTCCGCTGGGGCATTGTTACCAATGGCTTTGCTTACACAGCCGACGTTCACACCGCGTTGCTCTCTGCCGGCATGGGCGCAGTAACGCTAAGCCTCGACGGATTAGAAGCATCGCACAACCATTTACGGGCAAACCCAAACAGTTTTAACAACGCCGTTCGCGCATTGGATTTAATTACTTCGAGCAGCCATCTTTTTTACGATGTCGTTACTTGCGTAAATGCCGGAAACATTGCGGAACTGCCCCAACTGAAAGAGTTTTTGATTTCAAAAAATGTAAGAGCATGGCGGCTGTTTTCTATTGCGCCTATCGGAAGGGCTAAAGGAAACAGCGAGCTTCAACTCTCTAATCAACAAACGAGGAAGTTGATGGAATTTATTGCACAGTCGCGCACCAACAAGCGAATTGACATTAAATTCAGCTGCGAAGCCTACGTGGGGCAGTACGAAAAAAAAGTTCGCGACTCCTACTTCTTTTGCCGCGCCGGCATCAACATTGCATCCATTTTAATTGACGGTTCTATTTCGGCGTGTCCCAACATCAATCGCCATTTTGTGCAGGGCAACATTTACAACAACAGTTTTACAGATGTTTGGGAACATCAATTCGGCATGATGCGCAATCGCGAGTGGACAAAAACCGGCATCTGCCGCACCTGCAAAGACTACAAAAACTGCAACGGCGGCGCCATGCACCTGTGGAACGAAAGGCAAAACTGCATTATGACCTGCATCAATCAACGGATTATAGTTTCTAAGAAATAATTACACTCCTATCCCTAACAGTATCTCAAATAATTTTCATAATCATCTAGGGCAAACGCACGAAATTTTAGCTT
>JAITVO010000226.1 GCA_031285765.1 Cytophagaceae bacterium
TCAAACAAAAATGGTTTGCAAATAACAGAGGATTCCAGTTTTAACTGTTCAGTTTTATTTATTGACAAGGGGATTAATCCCCTTGTTGCTTTTATTCGCAAATTAATTCTGTTTGAGTACAAAAATGTCTAATAAGGCATACTGACAAGAAAAAAAAACGCATTTTTTTGATTTAATTTCACGAAAATTACGCCGCAAAGATGCTATCATTTCACAGTACTAAAAAATGATTTTAATCATATATCGTAAAATTTATGTTTTGTCGATTTGCAATTAGGCGCTGGTTAATCAATTTTTGGATACTTACACAGTCATGTTACGCAGTATTCTTTTGGTAGCCTTGAATTGAAAATCGGCATAAGCCAAAAGGCTTGATTTTTAATAACCGCAGGCGAGCGCAGCGTTGCCTGCGGATGTTCTGCTCACTGATTTCACTGCCCGCAAGGGCAGAACATACGTTACCGAATTTGTTCTACCCTTACGGACAGCGAGGATAGCGTGTTCTCCGCCCGCAGGCAACGCTTCGCTCGCCTGCGGTTATTAAAATTAGGCATTTTCAAGCCCCTACCTGTGTTATTGTTATCCCCGACCTCTGTTTTGACTCCACCGACCTCCGTTTTGACTCCACCGACCTCCGTTTTGACCCCACCGACCTCTGTTTTGCCCCCACCGACCTCCGTTTTGACCCCACCGACTTCCGTTTTGACCCCACCGACTTCCGTTTTGCCCCCACCGAGCTCTGTTTTGACCCCACCGAGCTCTGTTTTGACCCCACCGCCCCCCGTTTTGCCCCACCGCCCACCGTGTTTGGCACAATTTTTGCAGATAGTCGAAAATCATTATATTTATTAACCAATAAAATCATTATCATTATGAGTTATGTACCAAGAAGCATTGCAGCATTTTGCGCATGGGCTATCCACCTGGTGATGTATGTAGCTAGAAATTACGAGCGCTGGGGCATACCGCCGCCGCCGGAAAGTATGGATGCCGATGTGCGGCGGCTCAAGGAGCTGGCGGATAAATGCGCCGTGCCGGGGCACACCGATTTGGACGTGTCGGCTAAAAACGATTTGCGGAAGGTTGTCGAAAAAGACCTTCGCAGCTACCTGCGCGGCGTGGTGCTGTACAACGACGGCATTACCGACGACGACCGCCGCGCGATGAGCATCCCCGTGCGCGACAAGGTGCGCACCCCCGTTGGCGACCCACAGGGACAGCCCAAAGCCGGCATTACCTATCCGGGACGCGCACAACTGCAACTGCATGTTCAGCACGTGGAAGGCACTCCCAGCGACGCACGCGCCAACTACGGCTGCCGCATTTACTACGGCGTGTTTGACGCGGGGCAACCTCTGCCCACTGCCGGTAAGGAACTGCGCGAAAGCCGCTTTACCCGCCATAAAAAGGAGCTGTTCGACTTTGAGCAGAACGACAGCGGCAAAACAGCCGTGTTTTGCCTGCGCTACGAAAACCGCAAGGGCAAAACCGGGCAGTGGGGACCAATAGTGAGCGCGGTGATACCGTAATGGATAGCAGCATGTGGACAGGGCGCGGATGTTTTTCCGGATTTTTTAGGCGAAAATAAAAAAATCCGTTGCATCCGCCCTATCCGCATGTTATCGAAATCGTTTTTTTAATCAATAACTTATGTTACGCAAAACAGCCTTGAATTGAAAATCGGCATAAGCCAAAAGGCTGAATCTTCATAACCGCACCGGCGAGCTGGTCGCTGAGTTTCGACAGGCTCAACTACCGCTTCGGTTACTGAGCCTGTCGAAGTGTCGAAGCGGAGCGTTGCCTGCGGAAAATGATGTTCGTATCTCCCTGCCCGCAAGGGCAGGGAGATACGAATGTACAGGTTCTGCCCTTGCGGGCAGCTGTGCTGTTGTCTGTTTCCCGTAAGCTGTGATGGGCGGGCAAACCCCGCCCCTACATTTGCCATGCGGCTATGAAGATTAAGCCTTTTGGCTTATGCCGATTTTCAATTCAAGGCTGTCAAAAGTAATACTGCGTAACATGAGTCAATAAATATAATTTTTTTTATGATAAACAAAGTTTCTTTATTTTTTGCGACAGTCGTTTTTGCGGCAGGTATGGTATTTGCCGGATGCGACAAGGACAAGGGCAACAACAATGGCGCAGTCGGTGGAAGTTCATTCATCGACGGGAACACAATCACCGTATCGGTAAGCGACGTGGGCGACGCGGTGGACGAAGTACATCTGGTATCTTACACTAAGGAGGATGAGGTAATTTTAGCAACGGCGGAGTTTAGCAACAACAGTTTTACATTGGAGCTTCCCGCGTCTGTCGCTGCCGAGAATACCTTTTTATTTAGCAAAGGCGCACCGGAAGGCATAAATATCAGCAATGCGAATGTGAAAGTATGTATGCCGGATATAGAAGCATACAAGAACAGCAATTACATCGCTGATTTTACTTATGAGAACTACGACGGCGACAACCAAACAGATGTAACGATTTGGTATGTGGATGGCGACTTAACCATCACGGGTGCGTATACCGATAAGAGCAATATACAATTCAACTGCAACCTGAAAAAGGGTTGGAATTATGTAGCGACTGTATATAATGGAAAAAACAGCGACGGGATTGACACTTACGAAATACTCACCACAATTCCAGAAGGGGTGAAATGGGTGTTCGATTCGGATAACTATAAGGGAGCATCGTTTTCGCTGCGTTCCGCCGGGCGCAAAGCGCTTTTCGACAGTCTGAAATAAAACATACCGCCAATCAGCACAAAACACCCCCGCCGGGCTATCATAAGTAGCCTGCGGGGGTGTTTGTTTTAGGAAAAAGGGAGTGTATCCATGCGTGGTAAGAGGCGGGCAAAGTTGCTTTTGTACTTTATACCGCTGAACAGATGTACCGTATCCAAAGCCGTCGTAATCAAAACAGCGGGTGAGTTTTATGCCTGTGTATTTTCCCGAAATATTCATCAAAAAAAGGAGAGCCGGGAACAAATTCTCAACTCTCCATTTTCTGTTTTCAACTTTCAATTCTCAACTCACCTGTCGAGCATGGGGCGATTGCGGAATCCTTTTTTGCCGAAAACTAAATTTACGCCTGCCATAAAGCTCATTCCCTTAAAACGTTCGGGAAGAGGGATTATACCGCCATTCAAACCAAAGTTTTCGAGGTCGCTGCCACGGAAAAACCGTCCGTGTTCAGGTATGCTGCCGTCTTTATTTGTGCTGACATACGATACGCGCAGTATGGGGAAATCGGACAGCAGGTATATCTGCAAAGGTCCAAGATAGAATGTACCGCCAAAGCCTGCATACGTGCCGCCTCTTATATTCTGGGTAACATTAATGTTGAACGCTCCCCTACGGTACGGCTGTATGTTTGCCGAAAGATTAAACTCCTGATGGATACCGTTCAGAAGAAGTAAACTTCGCGACAGCAAACCGACGCTGAGTGCTTGTGTCAGTTCGTACTCTGCTCCCAAATATACTTGCGGAGTTAGCGAAGTGGTAAAACTCTTGCCTGTTCCTGTTTCGTAATTAAGAGCGGTTTCAAACTGTTTGCCCAAGTCGTCGAAGTAAGTATCCCAGTTCTGGTCAGGGTCGTTCATTTCAACGCCTCTGAAGTCAAAACTTCCGCTGCCCGAAATGTTATGCAGGTCGTTGCCCCAAAATATTAAGCCGAGATTGTTCAGCGCTGCCGAAAGCGTCAGCCTGTTAGTCAATTTGTACACTGCGCCTAAATCAACGGCTATACCCGGATTTGAAAACGATTTTGCATAATCTATTCCAACATCTCCGTCGATGTCGCGAAGTTCATATTTCGGGAAATCGTTGTTTGCCGTTGGAGTTACATCAAGCGGACCCGATACGTAAACATCACCTTCGAGAGCAAAGTTCCACTGTTCTTTATTAAAATTGATGTCGAACTTGCGCAAATCGGTCGAAATGGCGGCAAGCCCAAACAGCGGACGCACATTTGCGCCTAACGTAAGCCGGTCGTTCAACTCGCGGCTGTAGCCAATGGATATTTGCTTGTAGGCAATGGTCTTTTGGCGTAGCGTTGAGAGATTGAGGCTACCCTTAATCCCCGTTTCGGTCAGTTTAAACAAGTGAGCAGGGATGTCGTTGCGCATGTCGGTTTTTACCGAAATGTTGAACGTAAAGTAGCCGTTTCTTTTTGTTCTGAATCCGAATCCGATTGGAGTAACATCCATTCCCATATCAATGTTCCACGATTTGCCCATACGTCGATTAAATTTGTTGTAATCGAAGTTGGCATCAACAGGCGTAACCCGTTCCGAACCATTTTTCTGAAGAAAATCCCTGACGCCAAGGTCGCTTCTGAAGGTGAAACTTGTAGATGGCAGCGCAACATAAACATTAGCGCGCGGCTGCATTGCGGGATTTATCCGGCTCAACTGCGGAATGGTTTCCATAAAGTAGAGCGACATGATATCCTGCGCCCGCAAACTTGCCAGCGGCAACAAAAATACCGCAAGCAGAGATATTATTATTGACTTTCTATTCATAGCTGTAATTATTCAAATTTAGTTGGTACGGTCAGTTTTGCATCAAAAGTGATGATAATCTTCAAACCTGAATCTTCGTAAATTTTCACAAGCTCCGTCCCATCTTTTGTGGTTGAGGCGCTTGTTTCAAGCACAATTTTCTTTGCGTTTTTCGCGATATAGTCAACAGCCTGGTCACCCGTAAGACTGATGGTAAACACCGTTGTACCCGGATTCGTCCGGTCGCCGCCTTCTAATATTTTTTTGCCTTCTTTGGTTGTAAAGTCGCCAATTTTAGCGCCGATTGAGTCAATCACAGACACAACAAGACCAGCATCGAATGGTAAACGGTTTTCGCACGTAAAGTAAAGGTTGAGATACTCCAAATCGGAGGCTTGGGTTACATAATCGCCATACAGCTTTTTTGCGTCGAAATCGATAGTGTCCTTACGGCTGTATGTGCTGACTTGAAAATGGAACGGAAATTTAAGCGAGAGGTCAACATCAAGCATGCTGTTGCGGTCGATAAAGTTTGCAACACCGGTGTTTCCCTGCTGATTCGACAGTCCAGTTACGTCGAACACCAATTTATTGGGCAATTCTGTTGCCAAAGTTGCAATGTTCGAGTTCTTCTGGTTTACCATCACGTAGCCTTTGCCGTTGCTTCCGCCTTTAACGGCTGAAGTTACATCTATCGTTAACCCGTCATTAACCGCAAGATTACCAACAGGCGCTTCTTCTTTGTTATACACTCTGATGTTTTCGGCTGTAATATCGAAAGGAACGCCTATTTCGTTATCAACCAATGCTTCGAGTATAATATCGCCAAAGGCAAAACTACCGTCGAGAATTTGCAGTTCTTCAAAGATGGTGAACTTAAATTCCTGGTCTTTTTCTTCAACAACATCCTGTCCAAAATAGCCATCAGCGCTTATCACGTCAAAATCTCTAAGTGTAACCTTAAAGGATATGTCGCCTGTAACATACGCATCGTTGAAACTGTCGATTATTACTTCGCCTCCAATATTAACGCCGTTGTTGACGAAATCAATTGTTCCGTTGTTTAAAGTTACTTGCTGGCTACCGGTAATCGTTCCGTTTGCAAATTCAATTTGGTGTTCAAACGGCTGTTGTCCTATTTTAATTTCAGGAATGCGAACTTTCATCGAACCGTTTATTCCGGAGGGAATATCAATATCAACCAAATCGAGGTATGCGGATGAAAAGGCTATTTGCCTGTAGTCGGCGTCTTCTCTTATAATCAATGGTTGATATTGCGATGTAATCTCAACTTCATGTACGCTTTTCGAAAGAGGATTGTTAATAGTGGTGCTGAACACAATGTCCTGAAGATTTACCATTGTTTTCAGTTTCAACCAGTCAAGGCGGATTGAGTCGTTGAATTGCATATAAACAACACCTTCGTAATCAACTCCGGCGGGGTCATAATATTCTCCCTTTTTAAAAACCTTAACCATGTCGCCAACCTTGGCTGAGTCCTTTTCGGTCAAACTTGCCTTGAGCCATTTCATCAGTTCAGCGTTTACTGCCCCAATCGGACCCTCTATTTCAGTTTTTCGCAGATTTCGTTTTGCGGGGTCAAGGCTCAGATTGTACGAATCTTCGACACAGGCATAAAAAAGAAGCCCGCCGAGAAGCATCGCCACCGCTAATATTTGTTTTAATGTTTTCATTTTTATGTTTATTACAAGTCTGCCGTTGTCGGCAAACCTTAGTTAATTTATTGCGTATCACTCAAGAATTTCGATTTCAACACGACGGTTAGCTGCACGTCCGGCTTCAGTGTTATTATCGGCAACAGGACGTTGGAAACCGTAGCCTTCGTATTCAACGCGGTCTGCCGAAATACCCTGCGACGCCAGATAGTTCTTAACCGACAGTGCGCGACTTTTCGAAAGTCTTTCGTTTACTGCAGCCGAACCTGTATTATCGGTATGTCCCGATACTTCAATCTTGATACCCGGATTTTCTTTCAGCAGGTTCACCAACTTGTTGAGTTCGGTAAACGATTCGGGACGTAACGTAGCGTTACCTGTGTTGAAGAGAATGTTTTCGATAACAATCTTCACTCCTTTTTCGAGCTTTTTCAGATTGAAATTCCGAAGTATCAGTGTGCTGTCGCCCGTGAACTGCAATACATCGTTCACAAAGAAGTAGCCTTCGCCTGTAACTTCAAGAACAAACGGACCCTGTTCGGTCAGGTTCAATTCGTACTTGCCTGTTTCGGCTGCCGAAGTTACCGTTTGAACAGAGCCTTCGCCCGGTTTCAATACATTGATAGTACCAACAACGGGAGTGCCGGTGCCTTCTTCCTGTATTACTCCCGAAAGGGTGTAGATGATAATGCTTCTGTCGAGTTTAATATTCTTTTCGGTTTCTTTGCCTCTTGCGGTTTTCAGCGCCAGCTGTTCGTTTACACCGTAATAATCAACAGCTGTAACAGCCATATCCAAATCGGCTTTGTCGGCTATCGTAATTGAATAATAACCGCTGTTGATGTCCGAAACAGCACGGTATGGCGCTTCATTGCTGTCTTTTACGGTAAGAGTGATTTGTGCCTGTACAGGCTTGCCGGTTTTCGAATCCGAAACATATCCCTTAATGGTGTAAGGATTGAGCAATCTTACGAGTTTAAAATTCTGTTCAACTTTGTCGTGGCGCACAGTCGGACATTCGAAATCGGTAATAAGCGTCCGGTAACCGGGGGCATCCACCTGAACAAAGAATTCGCCGCCATCTTCCATCATCAGGCTGTAAGCGCCGGCAATGGAATCGTTAAGCGCCGAACCTTCGGGCAGCATCGTATTCCGGTTGAACAGCGTAACAGCGGCGTTGAGGTTTGCGCCCGAAGCCGAGTCGGTAACATTTCCATAAAGTTCAAACGGAATCCGGAGGTCTTTCTTTATTACATAAAGGTCGAGTCCGCCAAAGCCGCCCTGCCGTTTCGACGCAAGGAGCGTAACTATTGAATCGGCTGTTGTGCGATAGAATATATCGTCGTCGGGACTGTTGATGGGATATCCCATATTAACAGGCTTACTCCAAGTTGAGCCTTGCTTTTCGCAGCTGAAAATATCGAATCCGCCCATTCCGGGATGCCCATTGGATGCAAAATAAAGCGTGTTTCCGTCGGGCGAAATAAAAACGGCTTCTTCATCAAAAGGCGTATTGAAGTTAATACCCATATTAACGGGACGATAGTAACTTCTTTTTCCTTTTTTACGTGCAAACCAGATGTCCTTACCGCCTTGACCTCCGCGCCTGTCAGAAATGAAGTAAATGTCGTCGTTGGGGGCAAAGGTAACGCTTGTTTCGCTGCTCGCAATTTTGTTAAACTTGTTTTTCAGGCGAAATTTATCCGTTTTAACTTTGCCATTTTTATCCTTAAATCCGATGGCATATATATCGCCCATCCGTCGTTTTCCTTTATAATAATAAACGGTTGAAACGCTGTTATCAACTCCGGCAACGCTCAAATGTTTTCTCGATTTTAAACCGTCTGCCTGTTCCGCTTCGCCTGCGGTAATACTGGTACCCATGTTGAGGGGCGCACTGAAAATCCGTTCTCTGTAAGGGGCATGACCTGTTAGCTCCGATACATCTTTTGCCGGACGCCGTGTGGTAAAATAAAGACGATGTTCGCCTTTAAGCTCAAGCTCTGCAGGGCTGTACTCGTCGTAGTAGCTGTTGACGTTGGGACCCATGTTATTCACAAATACGGGCACCGAATCGCGATAAGCCTGTTCCGAAAAGTCGCACACTGCTTTCATTCTGTTCACTGTTCCAAGTAGCCTCCGCTGCTTGCCTTTCGGCAACGACTGGTAATACTTGTCAAATGCATCCTTTGCTTCGGCATAGCGGTGATTGTTGAGGAGCGCCAGCCCTAACTGGTAATAGTAGTCGCCGGCAACTTCGGGCTTGGCGTGGTTAAGATAGTCAAGCGCCTCGCTCGGGCTGGTTCCATTGAGACTGCTCACGCCTAACCTGTAGTTGAGCGGCGAATGGGTAGTGGTAACTCCGTACAGTTTTGTGTAATTCGACAGTGCGGCATCATAAAACCCATCTCGGTAATAGCGGTTGCCTCTACGCAAATTGCGCTTTTCCGCTTTTCTCATGTTGCCACGCGACAATACTTCTTTTTTGTCGATTCGCGGCTTTTCCTGTGCGTATCCCTGCATGGCAAGTAGCAGGCAAATCAGGATTGTAAATGTTTTCTTCATGCTTAAATTAAAAATAGTTTTTTTAATAATCACTAAAACACAATTGATTCACAAATGTTCAAAATCGGGCGTAAAAATAGGAATAATTTTCATACAATACTTTTTCTGAAACAAAATCATGGCAATAACGTTAATTATTTGCTCTGAAACAAACATTTATGAGTTATAAACAAAACTTATTTTACAAAAACAACCTCAGTAAAACCTGCAGCGTATCAAATCAACAGCCTTATTACATCATTTTATCAACAATAGACATCTTCGGAAAATGAATGATTAATTTATTTTACACAAAACAGCCTTGAAAAGGCTGAATCTTCATAACCTTTAGCTTTGCCCGCTAAAATTGATTCACAGTTTTTAAGGTGGGTATCTTACTTTTGTTGTATGAAAGAAGGAATTCTTTGAAAACAGCGAAACAGGTTACAAAGAGTTCCTGAAATTGACGGCAAAACAGTCTAAAGTCAAGCGTGATGACTGGCTGTTCTGCGGTGAACATACTGGAGTTTATTCGCGCGGAGTGTCTGATTTTCTTGCAAAAAAAGAACTTGTTTATCTGGCTTGAAAATCCGTTGCAAGTCAGACAAAGTTAAGGCATTAAGCGAACTAAAACCGACCGGTTCGATTCGCTTGTCATTGCAAGGTATGCCTGCCGGTTTATCGACAGGGTTGTGGCTTACAGACCTGCAAAAAAGGAAATTGACGCTTTGAAGCTGCTTGTTTCGTACCGCAACCGACTGGTTAAAAACAAAGTTTCTCTCGAAGT
>JAITVO010000234.1 GCA_031285765.1 Cytophagaceae bacterium
GTATCCCGAAAGATAATCGCGCTCTAAATGCGAGGTCATGTTTATTTTCTCAATTTAATAAAAAAAGCTACAGGCTTCATAATTTTAGTCAGTAATCCAAAATAAAGAATGAGGAACATCAACACATTCATCAGCCACATTACAACGAGATTTACATAAAAAGTATCGAAACTGTTATTGCCCAACCGCTTGTCCGAAGCCATAAACTGTGCTTTCAGGAGTTTTCCCGCAGGCTCTTCGTAAATGGGGTCGAACTTCTGTACCAACTCGTCTTTATACTGAATTATTTTTCCCGAAAATATGTCGTTCGACCGCCGTACAAAGCGCTCCAGCCCTTCGTTGTGATGGCGGTTGCGAAGTTCGGTGAGCCACTCATCACCATATGCACTGATCATCTCTTTTTTAACGGCTTCCATCTTTTCGTCGGCTTTGCTGTACAAACCAACATAATATATCCTGATTTGTTCAAAGAATTTCTCCAAACCATCCGAAACAGTATCTGAAAAACTGTCGGGCGAAAGCAATTCGGTTTCAAAAAGCAATCCCTGTCTGTTCAAAGCGTTGTGTTTGTCAATCTCGTTCTTTAATAGTTGTAGAATTCTTTCTTTTTCGTTGGCATCGTCGCTTTTTGTGTAATGCTTCAGGCTGTTTCTCATTTCGGGCAACCAGTAATCTTTGTAATAAGTTGATTGACTTTTCAATTTATCAAATACAAAAAAGTTTTCCTGATAGCCATTGTTCTTGAAATAATCGACTGTAACGGCTTCAAAAGCCCATCGTGCTGTAATAACTTCACCGTACCACGGAATTGTTTTGGGCGACGAAAGGCGCGGATTCAACTGGTCGTAGCTTACAAATACGCCACTCAAAATCAGTTGCGGAATAATTAAGAATGGTATCAAAATGTAAATATTCACCGTTTTTTTCATCGTATCCGAAATAACAAGCCCCAGCAAATTGGCAAACACCGACGATGTGAACAATATGCCCCAGTAGGCAAGCGCCATTCCTTTTATTTGAATGATTGAATTGCCAATCAGCACAAATAACCCTGTTTGAATGAGCGAAAGAACAGCGAGTATTATAACTTTCGAGAACAGATAACTTAGTCGGCTCAGGTTGAGAAACGATTCGCGTCGCAATATTTTTCGGTCGTTGATAATTTCTTCGGCGCTCACCGACAGTCCTATAAAGATAGCGATAATAATGGCGATGATGTTGTAAACCGTGAGATTCGGGTTTTTATAAAAGATGTATCCGCCTCCGTTGGGTTTTACTTCAAAAAAGAAGATGAGTGAAGCAAGTACCAGCGCAAGCAGCGGCGATTCCAGCAAATTAATCAGCAGATATTGTCGGTTTGCAAATTTGGCAAGCACGTCCCTTTTCATAAAAATATAAAACTGTTTGAAACGGTTGGGTATCGTAAAATTAATGCGCGGCAACGCCAAAGCAGTATTCTCGTGCAACTGTTTCGGACGTCCTTTGGTATTAAACGCATTGTGCCATTCTTCGGCTGTAACTTTTCGCGTTTGGGTAGGATTGCCGTATTCGTCAAGTACATTGCTGTTTACAATGGTTAATATCTGTTCGGGGCTTACATTACCGCAAACGGGACATTCGGTTTCGTCCCTGTCCACATGATTAACGCACTCTTTAAAGAAGTTGATTGATTCAACAGGTTCGCCATTGTAAATTAAATATCCACCAGCGTCTAGCACCAGCAACTGGTTAAACATCTTGAATATTTCGGACGAGGGCTGGTGAATTACCACAAACACCAATTTTCCTTTTAATGAAAGTTCTTTCAACAGGTCGATGATATTCTCGGAATCTTTTGACGAAAGTCCCGACGTCGGCTCGTCCAGAAATATAACGGCAGGCTCCCGAATCAGTTCCAAAGCGATGTTCAGCCTTTTGCGCTGTCCTCCGCTGATAACTTTTTCAAGCGGATTACCGACTTTCAGGTCGCGTATATCGTACAATCCCAGCGATATTAACAAATTATCGACCTTTCGCTTGATGTTGGGCAGCGACAAATGGTCGAAACACAACTGTGCGTTGAAAAACAGATTTTGGTAAACTGTCAGTTCCTCAATCAATAAATCGTCCTGCGCCACGTAGCCGATAAGTCCTTTGAGTTTTGCAGGTTCTTTGTGAATATCAATACCGTTAATAAGCACTTCGCCTTTTTGTGGTTTCAGGCTGCCAGTTAAAAGATTTATCAGAGTGCTTTTTCCAGCGCCCGAATCACCCATGATGCCTACCATATTGCCCGATTCGGAGAAAAAACTCATCGGCTGAAGCCCCGCGCTCCCTTTCGGATAACGAAACGAAATATTTTTTGCTTCGAAAATAACTTTGTGTCGGTCTCTATTTTTTATAAAATGAGAACTGATGTCGGTATAAGTGATTGGCGCTATCCTCGAATCGCGAATAGAGTTGCCCGGACGCAGAAAATAAACGCGGTTGGGCTGAAACATCTGCCCGTTAAGCGTAAGGTCGCTGCCTTTCAGCGATTTTATCAGTAAAAGGTTCACCGAAAGAATGTTGAGCATGTATAATTCGTCGCGCAAATGCTCCTTATATATATGGTGCGGATGGTACTTTTTGGAAGCGTTGCCAGTGATGATAAATACATTTTTGTTGTTGAGCTCCTCGTTTTCCGACGAATCGGTAATAAAACTGAAGATGGATAAATATTCATCTTGCGGTATGTTGAAAGTTACGGCTAGCGTATTCACAAAATCCAACTCCATGTCGAGAATACCTGTTGCGCCTGAGTTGAGAAATTCGAGCAGTTCAATGGTAACAATCAATTTTTGATAATGCGTAAGTTCCTCATTAATAGCTGTTGCTATTTTCAATATCTTTACCGAACTTGCCGCAAACCGTTTCTCTATTCGCTTTTTTTCCTTTAATTTCGATTCCTGCTCCTGTTGATAAGAATCGTACAGATTCAGATAATCTCCAACAAGTTTATTATTCAAATGCTGCGATAAGTAGTTGCGCACAACCTCTCTCCTGACCTCGTCATTGCGGTCGGTTGATGAAACCAATGCAAAAAGTTGCATCAGAGCTTTCAAAATAGTTTCGCTCATTGTAACAAATAATTAAAAATAATCAATACGCATCGGGATGGCTGCTTTTGAAACCGAGTATCATAAACACCATTCCCGAACTCGTTGTTTTTTCGGGATTCAGTTTTGCTTCAATAATACATTCAATTGATCCCTCCATCTGGAAATCCCAGATATTTGCATTGGCATGGTCGGCACTCGAAAACAGAATATTACGCTCTGTATCCAAAAGCGAGAATTCAATCAAATCGGACTCAAAGCCGCACGATACCACTCGGTAAACGGTGCCCTTAAAAAAGGTTGCTCGAAACTCGGCGACTTCGCTTCCCGTTAAAAAAGTTTTGAGCGACTGGTCGGTTACAATAAAGGGCGAACCGTACGAAGTAAGACAATTATCCAGCAATTCATCTTCCTGCGACGTTATACCTGAAGACAAAAACATACTGATTAACAGCACAATTAAAACCAAAAAACATTTTTTATTCATTCTCATATTCCTATTTATTTATCAACCGCCAAATTTAGATAAAAACGTTCTATTATTTATCGTTTCCGGAAAATATTTTCCGGAAAATATTTCGTAATTAGATACAACAACAACAAATTAAATAAGTTAACTGTGTTAGTCAAGTGTTTATTTTTTCCTAATGCTTCTGCTATTAGAACATATTCCTAAAGACAACATTTATGAATAAATTCATAAATCCGAATCATTGGACTGTTCATAAAGACTTTTGAACAACCTCCATTTCTGATATTCTCGGGGTGTACCGTTTATTTTTACACATTGCCGACCTTTTTATACTTACGAAAGAAGCTGCCAAACTTAATTTTTATAACACCCCAAAATGCTTCGTTAAAAATGCCTCCACTCATCTTTGACGAGCCGCGTTTGCGGTCGGTAAACACAATTGGAACTTCAATTATCTTGAAACCATGCTTCCATGTATTGAATTTCATCTCTATCTGGAATGCGTATCCTTTGAATTTAATTCTTTGTAAGTCGATAGTTTCGAGCACGCTTCTGTGATAACATTTAAAACCGGCTGTTGTATCCATTATTTTCATCCGTGTGATGAACCGCACATAAACAGAGGCGAAATACGACATAATAACCCGTCCCATAGGCCAGTTTACAACATTGACGCCCGATTTGTAACGCGAACCAATTGCGAGACTGGCTTTTTCAACAATACATGCTTCGTAAAGTTTTGGCAAATCGTTGGGATTGTGTGAGAAATCGGCGTCCATTTCGAAAATGTAGTCGTAGCCGTTTTGCAAAGCCCACTCAAAACCGGCGATATAGGCTGTCCCAAGTCCCAGTTTACCGCTTCGTTCAATCAAGTGGAGCCGGTTGTCGAACTGCATCTGTATTTTTTTTACTCGCGAACCGGTTCCGTCGGGCGAATTATCATCAATAATCAACAGATGCAAATCAGGTATCGGCTGTTTCAGCACAGCTTCAACAATTGCTTCGATGTTTTCTATCTCATTATAAGTAGGGATAATGACAAGATTTTTATTCACGGCGTCAATGATATTTATATAAATAGCTATTAAAATGGAAAGTGCAATTATCGGCATTTTTTTCGAGAAAAACATAGATTCTACCGATTATTTTTTATGCTATTTATTTTAAGATGCTATTTTGTCGCGTTGGTTTTTAATCCAAGTTGCCATTTACAGATTGTATAATTTATCAAACATGTACGCTCAAATAAACATGATGAGTTTTATCAAAAATTCAATTCCAGTCACTGCATGAAACTTTTTAGATAAATACTTGGCAATATCACTGAAAGCAGTTTCAATTCTCTTACGCTGCATGGATATAAGACATTTCGTACAGGGGGGGATGAGTTTTTTTGGGGGAATTGCCTTTGCGATGAGCCGACAATCTGATCCCATTTTCAGCGAGCATATCCTCGATCAAATAATCCGCATAAGCAGCGTCTGCTTGTAATTCACTGCCTTGCGTCAGCCTCAGGGGCATCTGTTTTGAGTCCGTCCAAATCGTGTATTCTTCCTGCTGAAAAAGTATATTCAACAGGAATACCCTCCGAAGTAACGGTCATGTGAACTTTAAACCCATAAAAATAATTCCCTTTAGAAGCATAGCGTCCCCTATAGTCTTCGCTTTTGACAATTTTAGACCTGCATTCGTCCCGACAGCACTTCTTCTTCGATAGAGGATAAAAGTGCCGCCTCTTCTTTTCGCAACTATATATCACTCTACAGTAAATTATTCACTTTTGTTAGGCATAAGTCCAATCACATTTACACTGTAAAAATAGTAAAATATGGTTGAGCTTAAAAAATTTATCTTTTTAATTATAAAGATTATTCTCCTGTTATTGCAGCACGTCCCATCCACTCTTTCTTTTCTTTGATATATTTGTGATAATGTTCGGTACTTCTTTTTTTCAGAAGTC
>JAITVO010000243.1 GCA_031285765.1 Cytophagaceae bacterium
CATGGGCTTGCAGTAAAATACGGCGAAAACGTGATTAATTATCTGAACGTGAAGCGGTACAACATCTGCAAAATTGGTAAAGTTGAATATGAGGCGTTAATCAGCCATTACCGGCAAAAAGTAAAAGAGTTGAAACTACATAAAAATTAACGACATGGAGATTTTAAAACGAACATTACCCGTAGAAGAAGCCAAAGGCTGGCATCTTGTGCAAAACGAGTGCAAAACATGGACAGAAGATATTCTGGACGACGAAACAGGCAACGTTACAAGCGTTGAGCGTAGCGAAGTAATCCTTTGCAGAGGCTGCAAACTCACCGAAATCGACATTCTTGCGCTGAAAGAAAACAGCATCGGCAACGTGTATGTTTCCAATATTCCGCTCAAAGGAAACAAGCAGGAACATGTAAACCTGTGGGAAACAAGCCTCAAAATCAGAGACAAAAACGGTGAAAAGAAAAAGACCTACATTGTAACCGCCGAAAGTCCAACAGCAGCCGAAAGGTTTATCTCCGACTACTTGGAAGTAAATGTGGAGTGCACCTTTGAAGCCGTCAAGGTCAGCAAGCTGGATTACAGCAAAGTGATTAAACTGTACGACACCGAGCGCGACGAATACGAACAGGACGGCAAACACTGGATACGCTGGTACAAGTCGCAGATTTTCGCCTCCATTGAAAGCGACGGTGATGCTGAAACAGGCAGCAATCCTATAAAGAACATTCTTGTTCAGGCAACCGATTTTGAAACGGCATTAAAAGCCATCAAAACAGTTATGGGGCGCAACGAATACGACGAAATATACAACGCCTTTAAAACCATGCAGGAGTTGAATATTGATGAAGTATTTATTCCCGACGAAAGTGTATTGTATTATTCAAATAACGAGATATGAAACCTAAGAAATTCAAAAGATTTGCAAACGGAACCGTTTACTGTTTAGAGTTGGAAGACGGAGTTTTGATAGAAACTACGGACACTTTCCTCCCTGCATATACGAAAGATGCGGTAAACAGAAAGCAGAACATGCTCGACAGCTCCAACGCCGGCAGCCGTTCCGAAAGGTGGATGATTGGTGTATCCGTAATGTTCGGATGCCCTGTAGGTTGTAAATTCTGTGCAACCGGACAGATGAATGGATACCGGAATTTAACGGCAGCCGAGATTGTTGAACAGGTTGATTTTGTAATCGGGAAAACTGGATGTAATCCGGCTGATTCATACGAGTTTAAAATAAACTATACCCGCATGGGCGAGCCGTTTTTGAATATTGATGCGGTAAAAGAGGCGATAGAATGTATCAGCAGCAAATATCCAGATACGCATCACTACATTTCAACGATTGGCATCAAAGGGTCTGATTTTTCTTTTGTGAAGGGAAAAATAACGCTGCAACTGTCATTACACAGTTTGGACGAAGAGCGCCGCAACTGCTTAATTCCGTTCAAAAACAAACTTTCGATACCGGAACTCGGAAATGTGCGTACCCAATCTGATTTGAAGACCACACTTAATCTAACACTTGTTGATGAACAGGATTTTGATATGGACGTGTTGAAAAAACATTTTGACCCGCATAAGTTTTTCATAAAAATAAGCCCGATAAACCCCAACGCAACGTCTAAAAAACACGGGCTTGGAAACGGTGTTGTGGAGGGAATTAATTTAATATAAACCTTTAATTCATTTAGTTATGACTGAAATGATTAAAAATCAGTTGGAGGCAGCCGGATACGATTACGCAGTTGCAGTTGCTACGAAAAGCGAAGTTGAAAATGGCGCGGCCTGTGGTCAATTATCAATTATTGTTGAATGATGATTACCCTCCGTAAAAATCAAACGGAGCCTGTCAGGAAGGCGATAGAGTTTTTCAATGCGAAAAACTCTTCGCCATCCCTGATTGTGTTACCTACAGCATGGGGAAAATCCATCCTTACCGCATTCACGGCAAAGGAAACAGAGGGGAAATTACTTGTATTGCAGCCGAGTAAAGAGCTGCTTGAGCAGAATTACAAAAAGTACCTCACACTTTGCGGTGCCGATTTGCAAGTGCTGGCAGGCATTTATTCTGCAAGTTTTGGGCGAAAGGACATTAACAAAATTACCTACGCCACCATCGGCAGTATTAAAAGCATTGGCAAACTGTTTAAGCAGTTGGGATTTAAGAAAATGCTGATTGACGAAGCCCATTTGTACCCACGAGAAGCCGATAGCATGTTAGGAACATTCCTGAAAGAAAGCGAAATCACCCACGTTTTGGGCATCACCGCAACGCCTATCAAATTGCAGCAGAATACGGATTTGAACGGCAACCGGTTTTCAAAACTGCAAATGCTGACCAGCCGCTCAAAAAAGGGTAATTTTTTCAATGATATTATCCACGTGGGGCAGGTGCAGGAGATGGTAGAACTTGGATTTTGGAGCAAATTGGAGTATCAGACAACCGAATTTGATTCTTCGCAGCTTATTTACAATTCTACCAAATCGGAATATACCGAAGAGAGCGTGCAGCTGTCGTTTACACAGAACGATATTCGCGGTCAAATTTTCAGGGAACTTGATGCCAACGCCAGTCGCAGACACATACTCGTTTTTGTTCCGTCCATTCAGGACGCCATTGAAATGAGCCGCGAGTATCCAGATTCGGCAGCCATCCACAGCAACTTGAAAAGCGCCGAGCGAGCCGATATTATCGACCGTTTCCGCAGTGGTGAACTCCGCGTCATATTCAACGTGCGCGTGCTTTCAACAGGATTTGACTACACAGGTATCGACTGCATTATTTTCGGAATTTCAACAGCATCTATCGCCCTTTATTATCAGATTGTTGGACGTGGCACCCGCATCAATGCAGACAAAAAGGATTGCCTGATAATTGACCTTACAGGCAACGTCGAACGTTTCGGACGTGTTGAGGACATCGTATTTGAAAAAGACACGCTGTGGCGGATGTACGGAACAGGCGGCAAACTACTGTCGGGCATTCCGATTCATGAAATTGGCAACATCAACAGGGATAATCTGAAGGCAAAACAGATTGCCGTTTCTCAAAAGAAAACAGGGAAGGCAGTCGAAACAATGCCATTCGGGAAACACAAGGGCGAACCGATTAAAAACCTGCCCGCAAGTTACAAACGCTGGATGCTCGATAAATTCGACTGGCACGCAGGGAATGAGAATTTGAAACAGTCGATATTAATGGCGATGTGAGAATTAATTAGTTGTCAAATAGTTAAATCTTGATTAATCATAAAAAATCCATGATAAATACTTGCATAACAAATTGATTATTAGTATTTTTACATCGTAAAAACAATATAAAAGTTGTAGCTGGACAAATTATGAGCTATCGTAGAGAGTTATTTAAAGTAAAACTTAACAAACTGACATGACAAAATTAGCAACTTACACTGCCAGTATGCACTCGGCAGATTTTTTAGAAAACACAATTACCTTTGAGATTGACGGCAACTTTAAAGTTCGGGCAGGGAAATACTTTATCTTTTCAAAAGAGGACCTGCAAAACTTCGCCGACATGATTTGTGAAAAGCAACGGGAGATTTGTGCAGGTATAATTACCGAGCTAATAGATGACCATAAAACAGAACCGTTTAAAGACGGATTGTATGTTACAAGTGGTGATATATTTGAATCCGAACAACCTAATATTGACGAATTATGAGAGAGATTAAATTCAGAGGCAAACGTGTTGGTGCAGGCGAGTGGGGCTATGGCGACCTGCTTCACGACAAAGGTATGCGACCGCACATTGTTCCGCAAAGGCAACGGTTTGATATTGATGATGACAATTGCGAAATTTATGAATTTGATTAAGAAACCGTCGGACAGTTCACCGGCTTGCAAGACAAAAACGGAGTTGATATTTA
>JAITVO010000322.1 GCA_031285765.1 Cytophagaceae bacterium
CTAAAAACTCAAAGTTCGAGGCTTGCGAGGCGATAAAAGCGCAGTTTACATGAACGTAAATGAGCATTTTATCGTCCGAAGCATAACGAAGAAATTGGAGTTTTTAGAGGTTCCCTTTACACTAAAAGCAAACCACAGAGAGCACAAAGCTGTTCACAAAGGGACTCTGTGTTGTTGTGAGCCTTGTGTGCTCTTTGCTAACTTTGTGGTAAAATGACTGTATCAATTAATTTGTTGAGTACTTAAATACAGATACGCTTACGGCATCCGTTTGCCCAAAACGGAATTTTGCCTTTGAAAAACGGGATAAAATCGGTGCCACTGTATGCGGTTTCCCCAAGTTTGGGGACGGCTTCCCCAAGTTCGGGGACGGCTTCCCCAAGTTTGGGGACAGTTTCCCCAAGTTTGGGGATTGTTTCCCCAAGTTTGGGGACGGCTTCCCCAAGTTTGGGGATTGTTTCCCCAAGTTCGGGGACGGCTTCCCCAAGTTTGGGGACGGCTTCCCCAAGTTCGGGGACGGCTTCCCCAAGTTTGGGGACGGCTTCCCCAAGTTTGGGGACGGCTTCCCCAAGTTTGGGGACGGCTTCCCCAAGTTCGGGGATTGTTTCCCCAAGTTCGGGGACGGCTTCCCCAAGTTCGGGGATTGTTTCCCCTGACTTGGGGAGGAAGAAGATTTTTTCAGGGAAATGTACAGCGCATCATCCATATATCATTCATTTATCCGGCATATAATCCAATTTTGCTGAAAAATCATATTTCATCTAATGACAGGGCTGTATTTCGGAAAAATACAGTTTTCAGGGTTTAAGTATGGGTCAAATTTTTTTTCACACTAAAAGTAAACAGGGAGCACAAAGCTGTTCACAAAGGGCACAGTGCCGTTGTGAGCCTTGTGTGTTCCTTGTGAGATTGTATCAATTAATTTATGCTGGGTACTTAACGATAAATATTCAGACTTTGCAAATACATCATTAATCATTAGAATATGACAAAAGCATTGCTCACTGTTTTTTTGTTGATATGCTCCAATACATTTATGACCTTTGCATGGTATGGGCACCTCAAGTTTCACGAAATGAAATGGTCGCAGAATTTGGGATTGCTCTCTATTATTTTCATCAGTTGGGGAATTGCGCTGTTCGAATACATGTTTCAAGTGCCCGCCAACCGCATTGGTTTTAAAGAATACGGAGGACCGTTTAGCCTGCTTGAGCTGAAAGTAATTCAGGAAGTAATATCGCTCACCGTTTTTGTAGTTATTTCCATCCTTGTATTCAAGTCCGAGCCACTGAAATGGAATCACCTTGTCGGGATGCTCTTTCTTGTGCTGGCAGTCTTTTTTATATTTAAAAAATAGGAATCAATGATTAACTCATGTTACGCAAAACAGCCTTTTCAAAGCTATCAAGAGTAATACTGCGTAACATGAGTGATTAATGATAAATTATGCAACGATAAATATTCAGACTTTGCAAATACAACATTAACCATTATTTATCATGTTCGAATCTTTCAACCTTAGCAAACCGCTGCTCAGTGCGCTTGCCGACATGCAACTGACGCACCCCACTACCATTCAGGAGAAAACTTTTTCCGTAATCATGTCGGGAAAAGACGTGTTGGGAATCGCCCAAACGGGAACCGGCAAAACCATCGCCTTTCTTTTACCCGCTTTGCGACAGTGGCAATTCTCGAAAAACAAAATCCCACAAATCGCAATCCTTGTACCCACGCGCGAATTGGTTGTACAGATTGTTGAAGTCGCCCAAAAGCTAACCACGTACATGAACATCACCGTCAAAGGCGTGTACGGGGGTGTAAATATGAAAACGCAGGCTTACGAAATTGCCGGTGGCATGGATGTGCTGGTGGCAACGCCCGGACGATTGCGCGACCTTGCGCTCGAAGGCTATGTATCGCTCAAAGGCGTGAAAAAATTAGTACTCGACGAGGTGGACGAGATGCTTGACCTCGGATTTCGCCACCAGTTAATTTCAATTTTTGATATGATGCGCCAGCGTCGGCAAAATTTGCTCTTTTCGGCAACCGTAACGCCCGAAGTCGAAGAGCTGATAGCCACATTTTTCAACGCTCCGGTGCGCGTCGAAGCCGCTCCTGTTGGAACTCCGCTCAATAACATCACACAAGCGGCTTACGAACTGCCCAACTTCAACACCAAAATAAATTTGCTCGAACTGATGCTCAAAGAAAACGACGCAATGAGCCGCGTCCTCGTTTTTGTATCCACAAAAGACCTTGCCGACACAGTGTTCGACGAGATGGAAAAGCGAACGTGCGGCACACTTGGCGTAATTCATTCGCGAAAAGCGCAAAACTACCGTTTCCGGATGGTAAACAACTTCCACAGAGGCGAGTTGCGCGTGTTGATTGCCACCGACCTTGTTTCGCGAGGGTTGGACATTTCGGAAGTAAGCCACGTTATCAACTTCGACATGCCCGACGACGCCGAAACCTACATTCATCGCATTGGGCGCACCGGCCGCGCCGACCGCAGGGGCAACGCCATCAGTTTTATCACCCCGCGCGACAGCGAGCGACGCCTCAAAATCGAAATCCTGATGGACAAAGCAATTCCTACCACATCTTTGCCCGAAAATCTTACCGTATCAGCCCTATTAACCGATATCGACCGCGACACCCACGATATGAAAAACATTTTGGTAAAACCGGCAAGCACACCCGAAGAGGGCGGTGGCGCTTTTCACGAGCGAAAAGCCAAAAACCAAAAGGTAAACATCAAGATACGCTTTGCCGACAAGATGAAAGCTAAATATGGCAAACCAAAAACACGGGGACAGAAGCCGCGAGGTAAAAAAAAGTGAATGTTTTCATCTCGTCTGGTGTCGGGATAACTTGCCCCGGAAGAATGAAGATGGCGCGGGTTTTTCACAGGTAGAATTTTATATTTGCACCATATTTTATCACAAATCACACCAATAATATTATGCGATTTGTGATAAAATATGATATGGAACAGGTACTTTTCCGAATACCGTTATTCAATCCACAAAAAAACATGTTATCCGCATTCAAAACTCTTTTTGAACACTAAATCCGGCAGTAGCCATTTTCTTTCCGTCGGTTGTACGGCTTTTGCTTTTCATGACCGACGCTCCAAAGGTTAGTTTTAGTTTGGTGTTGGCATACTGTTCGGAGTAAACTGCTTCGATAACACCAGTGCTGCGGTTTTTACCAACAAGTCCTGCCAGCACCGGCAAACCGCTTGATGTTCCAGAGAAGACAAGTGTGCGGGTTACCGCCTCGTATTTCACCTCGAAATTGTTCACACCCCTATAAACGTTTGTAGAAGGGTCGATGGTGCCGGCGCCAAAAAATACGTCGAGGTTTTGGGCATTGTCGGTACCAATACGGGTTGCATCGTCGAGGATGATTTTTCCATCCACAAAATCGAGATACACAGTGCACGTTACGCCTCCCCAGTTAGTGATTTTGTACCACTGCTCGCCCGTCGATGACGTTTGCGGCTCAATTGTACCGTTCCACGTAGCAGGACCGGGCGTATCCAAAAATGAAGGCGTGCCGGTTGCTACATAAGTACCGCCGGTTTGCGGCAACCCCGGTTCTGCATCTTTTTCGATAACATAATAAAGTTTGTTGGTGTTGGCAATGTCGTTCCATTCGCCGGCAATGCCGAGCGGCGACGCGCTGCCTTGAGGCCAGTTTGCCATGCCGATGGCAGCAACATTTTGACCGTTGGGCGAAACATCGGGGTCGGTAAAGTTATCGGGTTCGTTGTAACTGCCGGCTGATTTACCGCCCCAGTTTGCATAACCGAGTTCAACACCATCGCTGTTGCCCATCCAAAAGGTCGGAAGTGTACCTTCGGCGTAAACGCCGTTCCACACCCAAGTGCGGTCGGTGGTAGCCATAGCGCCAATCCACACGTAGGCAACGCCACCGCCGTCATTAACCACTGTGTACGATGGCGAAACGCCGGCGTCGCGAATGGCTTTGTACACAGCGTCGTGCTCGGCTTGGTTGCCAATTTCAACTAAATAGCCGCCCTGAGCAACGGCATCTTCGGCGGCTTCAACCCAAGTTTTGAGTTTCTTTACAACTGTGTATTTACTTCCTTCATGTTCAAATTCGTAGGAAGTTGTGCTGTTGTTGCTGCCACCATTTTCTTCTTTGTCGCATGAATAACCTGCTGCTACCATTATTGCAATTGTTGCGCAGGCAATCGGTTTCAATAAATTTTTCATTATTCTTTTGTTTTATGCCCCTTGCGGGATGATTAATATTACGATGCAAAACTACTTGCTTGGCTCATGCGCGTCAATCCCCCAAAAGAGTAAAAATGAGAGGAGAATTGAGGACTGTAAAAATTAAGAAATTAAGGAATGAAAGGGCAAATACATGAAAATTATACTCAAACAGAATTGATTTGCGAATAAAAGCAACAAGGGGATTAATCCATAAGTGGTCGGAAGAAATTTCGATCACTTTTTTGTTACCTATGTTTTGAAGAAGACGGAAGGGTCTCCGCCGCATTCAAT
>JAITVO010000020.1 GCA_031285765.1 Cytophagaceae bacterium
AAGTCAGACCGGTGGAAGCCGTTTTGGAAAATCTTTTCTGAAACATACTATGCTAAAGTCGCCGCGTAAGGATAGAACTGCACCCGAAACTATATAGTTTACAAAATGAGATTTTATCACACAAATACAGTAAACATTTTAGATAACTACTAATCCGTTGGCGGAGTTAAATAAGCGCATATTTCTATAATTGTATTTATTTGTTATCCTATCCATTAATATGCTGCAATGCTGTTGCAGCCGCAATTTTTGCCAAAATACGCGTAAAAATTCCGCTGTGTTTTTAGCATAATTTCTTGTGAGCATGGACTGATCGTCCAACTGCGAGAACAGTGTTTCTATTCGTTTTCTGAGTTTTTAAACAGATAAAATTGCGATTTGTAATTTTTCTGACTCTTTCACATTGTCGTTTCCAAGCATATATTTGCTATCTGAAAAAGGTCGAGTTGAAACGTTGCACTCAAACATCCTTTATCGACAAGTATGTTACAATCAGATGTTTGAGTTTTAATATCCTGTAAATAATGAATATCGGCAACTTCCGCTTTTGTCAAATCAAATGAGTGAACGACATGGCGAATTTCACACAAAACATGCAGTTTGTAGCCAAAATAATATCTGTCCTGCAAAGCGCAAAATTCGATTGAGGAAGCTTTCTCAAAATTGGTTTTGCTCATTTGATTACGTTTCGCACGAACTAATATCTACGCTTCAACAAACTTTGAATCAATGCAGTAAGCATTTTAAAGTTCGTCAATATCTTCTGCTATATGCCTGCGAATTTTATCGTGCAGGTCAAACAAAATTTTACGTCTGTCATTGAACTGTCTTTATGAGATTAAATTTGGGAAATCACCTCTGTATCTAGCATTTAACTTACTTAACAGCAAGTATTCACAGTCAATACTCAGGGCTTCAGTCGTCAAATTGAGGGTAATTACTTCCAAAGCTGAAAACTTTGGAACTGTGCTACTGCATGGGATATTTCCTTTGTTGTTTGTAAATTTTTTACCTTGCATATATCCAAAAAAATTCCGAAATTTGTCATCAAGTAGTACATCTGTTTTGTAAAAATTTTTCACTACTGTTCGATTAAAAGCCGGCGTTATTTTTATTTTATTAATTTTCAGTCACTTATATCTTCAAAAAGCCATCTTTTCAAAAGTCCCCCCCCTAATCGAACAGCAATAATTGCACATCGTCGGGAACTTTATTCCGGCTCCTGGCACGCTTATTGTAACTTCGCCCGCCGTTTTCGATGACCCAATACAGGCACAAATGGCTAATGAAATGTATTCGCACAAGGGCGGCAATGATCGAAAATGCTTTTTCGGACTTCGATAGCCGTTTCAAAACCGTAAGCAGCAAATGTTCTATCAATGTCACCCAAATCTGCGTCTTTATGCCGTTTTCGCTTTCCGAATAGAAAAAATGCAACTGAAAATTCTGTTTCAACTTCTTGAATACAAGCTCTATCGTCCAGCGATATCTATACATCAAAGAAACTTCTTCACCGGTTATCTCCCAATTGTTGGTGATAAACCAATAAATCCTTCCCTTTTCGTCCCTGTACGTTACTTTGCGTAAACAAAGCGTTTTGTCCTTTTTCGCTCTTTTTTCCGCCGCGTATTTCAAATGAATATGCTCCTCTTTCAATACACCTGCCTGATTCTTTGGCAGTTCCTGCTCAAAAATCACATCATGGAGTTCATAAACGGCATTATCTTTCAAGCGACAGACAAAATTCACCTCTTCTTTCGTCCATTGGACGAACTGAAAGTAATGATTATACGCCTTATCAAAGACTATCATACTGCCGTGAGGCAAAACATGATCTTGCAAAAAGTTCTTGTCGTGCGATTTGGCTTCGCTGATTTTGACAAATTTTGCCGAATCCGAATGAATGTCGGTCAGCATGTGGACTTTCAAACCACCCTTTCTACGCCCATCATCCTTACGGTTACGCCCAACTCCTTGCATCACTTGAGAAAACAAACTTATTGTCGTGGAATCAAAGGCATAAAACCTGTCAAATCCGACTTCTTCTTTGCGACTGTCCGACAAAAACGGTGTAAACAGGCTATCAATGAAAAATAGATTTTCTCAAAAACGGACTCTCCACGACGATTCAATCCATCGTTAAAGGTGCTTTTGGCCGGTGCTGCATCCATGCCCAGATAATTCAACTTGCCTCCCAGCGCTGCCATGCCGTCACAGACTTCACGGGCGGAGTCACAGCGGGTATAGATGCCGAAAAGAAGGCTCGTCAGTTCATCCCATGTCGAGAACGACTTGTAATAACGGTCACTTTTCTCTTCCAATACGATACGATCAATTAACTCTCTTGGTAATAATTTTAGTATCTGATTATAAATCGGCTGTCCGACTAAATTTTTATTGCTACTTTTGTCCATCTGTGAATTTTATTGTATGCAACAACAAAGTTACAGACAGGGCGGCTATTTGAAAAATTGCCGCCTGTTTTTTAGAGAAATTTTAATCGGTCAGTAGTGATTTGATATTAAGAAATGAAAGTCTGCCTTATTTGTAAAGCTGTTTTTATGCACAAAAAAACTATCTTTGCAACCTGTTTCTGATAAACTCAAATAGATTGTATGGGGATTAAACAAAGAAAGAAGAAAAAGATAAACGCCGCCGCACAGCAAAAAGTGCAGCAGGCACAGGGCAAAAATGAGTATCAGCGCCGGTTACAACAGATATGCCTGTTGCTTCCCGATGGCGAAGCTGCATGGAAAATAGTCGAAAAACACATGGATCTGCTCTACAAAATACGTCCGCATCCAATAAGGATAGTGTTGATAGGCGATAAAGACCCGAATGACTTTCTGGAGTATGTACAAACCGATTACATGAACATTATTAAGTACGAAACAACACCCATGTACGGAGACGGTCCTCCATACGTAAGCCTGTACAAATATCAACAGCTGGTACGTCCGCTCCAATTGTTTGGCGAAATACATTGTCGAAAGCATCCTGAACATTTAAAATACTTTGAACCGATAGTAAAAGAGTATGAAACACATGGTGTGGACGTTGTGCAAAGAATGGTATCGCTGGCTGAAGTAAAGGGACTTACAGGAAGCAACTTCTTAGATGGCTTTTACCGTGTAAAGTTCAACATTGCCAGCCCAACTGTTACAAAAAGCCCCAGAGATGCCTGTTCGATTGAAATAGAATACGGGTCTCCTACTTTGCGCCAATTGAAAGTTGGAACACAAAAACGCTTGGCGGCACGGGTGGGTTGGCGCTTCCCCAAAAAAATAGAATGGATGCAAATAAAGCCTTCGCAACTTGGTATCCGCAATCCGACTGACGACAGCCCTATGGATGTATATATGCTGCAACACGCCGGTAACCGCCTGTATGAACGTATCGGCGGAAGATACCGCGACATGATGCTCATCAGCATATTTACCTCTTTCGAAAACCCGAAAGTGTTTACAACAGGAGGCGGCAACTTCCTGATTGAATACCGTACCGAGAAAATTAAGGCAGGCTATTTTGCCGCAACCATTACCGACGGTGTGCTGCTGATACGCACCTTCCTGTTTCTTACACATACGGGAACACCCGAAGGTAAAAAACTCGCAACGCTTACAGGACTTCGCAAATGGGATCATAAATATTTGGCATTCGACAATCTGGTTGCATTGGCAAACTCCGACATCCTATCCAACAATGAAACGTGTAAAATATTCCGCGAGGCAGGATGCGGAGGATTGTTAACACTGTGCGACAGAATACGGAACTCTAACCTGTGGGAAGTATCCGAAACGCAGATCCCAATAGCCGAAAAACTGCTGCAATACATTAAATCGGGCAAGGAAGAAGCCTCCGATATATGGATAAACATGTCCGATAACGAACCGGATATACCATTCGTCGAACCAAACATGTCAAATAACAATCACGATGTACCGGATGATGCGACGGACATACCGGATAATAATCACGACATGCTGGATGAACGGGAGATACAATAAAGTTGCAAAGCAGGTCAAATACACAAAATTTCTGCTTGTTTTTTTACATCAATAATAGACGTCTTCAGAAAATGGATGATTGATTTTTGTTAAAGCCGTTCACTGTATATCTTTTCCATGTGGCTGATCAAAAAGAAGGCGGATGACACGAATAACGCGAATTTTCGCCGATAACACAAAGAAGCGAAAAAATTGATATTATACCTCAATTCATTTTCCAAAGAGGTACAATGAAAAACGCGCCATATCTCTGCACAATGTTCAATATCTTTCTTTTTGCAAATATTTATTCTGATTATCGTTTGCATTTTCATTGTATATAATTACTTTTGTCGGCTGTTGGCTGAACAATAATTGAAATCAAAGATGACTCTAATCAAAAATTTTCAGAATCGCATTGATAACGAGATAAAAACGCTCTTTGCAACAGCGGAAAATCCGCGCGGATTGTACGAACCGGTTAATTATTCAATGCTGCTTGGAGGTAAGCGTATTCGTCCCACACTGTGCCTGGTGGGATGCGCAATGTTTAACGCGGAAGCCGTTGAAAGCGCCGTTTTGCCCGCCGTCGGGCTCGAAGTTTTTCACAATTTTACTCTGTTGCACGACGATTTGATGGATAACTCTGTCATGCGGCGCAATCAGCCTACTGTGCATCAAAAATGGGGCGCAAATACAGCTATTCTTTCGGGCGACGCGATGCTGGTGCAGGCGTATCAGCTTTGCACAAAAGCGCCTGCAAACGTACTGCACAGCGTGTTGAGCATTTTTAGCAAAACGGCGCTCGAAGTGTGCGAAGGTCAGCAATACGATATGAATTTTGAAATGCGCGACAACGTTTCGGAAGTCGAATACGTTGAGATGATACGGCTCAAAACTGCTGTTCTGCTTGGCGGCAGCTTAAAAATTGGCGCGGTGATTGGCGGCGGCGACGACGAGAGCATCAGTCGGCTTTACGGTTTTGGGTGCAACGCGGGACTGTCGTTTCAACTTCAGGACGACTGGCTTGACGTATTTGGAAACAGCGACGATTTTGGGAAACCTATCGGTGGCGACATCGTTTGCAACAAAAAAACTTTTTTGCTGATAAGCGCATTGAACGATTTGCCCGATAAGGGCAGAAAAGAGTTGAAAAAGTGGCTCGCAGCAAAGGAATTTGACCGCGAAGATAAGATTGCGGCAGTAAAAAATCTGTACGACGAAGCAAATATTTCAAAAAAAACACGTGAAAAAATGAACTTTTATTATCAAAATGCGTTAGAACGACTTGATGGGATAAAAGATTGCGGCGAAATTGTATCGAAATTGAAGGAATTTGCGCACGGATTGATGGAAAGAGCGCGGTAGAAAGGCTTAGAGTTGCCTCAAAGTCTTTGAAAATGGCATATCACGAAAGTAAAATATTAAAAAGAATAGAATCATGGAACAGCTTACGGGAAAAGTAATTCAGGTTATAGGACCTGTTGTTGACGTTGAATTTAGCGCAGAAGTGCTCGAATTGCCAAAAATTAATGATGCGCTCGAAATCATCCGCGAAAGCGAAGGCAACATCGTAATTGAATGTCAGCAGCATATTGGCGAGCACGCTATTCGGTGTATTGCAATGGATTCGACCGACGGACTTCAGCGGGGCGTGCGCGTTGTCGCCAACGGCAATCCTATCTCAATGCCATTGGGCGAAGACGTAAAAGGGCGGCTGATGAACGTTGTAGGACGCGGCGTTGACGGCATCGGCGAAATAAAAGCACAGGTAACGGCGCCCATTCACAAGTCGGCGCCCGCGTTCGAAGATTTATCTACCGAAACCGAAATTCTTTTTACAGGAATCAAAGTTATCGACTTGATAGAACCCTATTCAAAAGGCGGAAAAATCGGTCTGTTTGGGGGAGCAGGTGTTGGAAAAACAGTTTTGATTCAGGAGTTAATCAACAATATTGCGCTGGGATATTCGGGGCTGTCGGTGTTTGCGGGCGTGGGTGAGCGTACCCGCGAAGGAAACGACCTGCTGCGCGAAATGATTGAAGCAGGCATCGTAAACTACGGCGACGAATTTAAAAAAAGCATGGAGCAGGGTAAATGGGATATTGAAAAAATTGACCGCGAAGCCCTCAAAACAAGCCAGCTGGCAATGGTTTTCGGGCAGATGAACGAACCTCCAGGGGCGCGTGCCCGCGTTGCGCTGTCGGGCTTGACAATCGCCGAAGGATTCCGCGACGGCGACGGAACCGGAGCCGGAAGCGACGTGCTGCTCTTTATCGACAATATTTTCCGCTTTACGCAGGCAGGCTCCGAAGTGTCGGCGCTGCTGGGGCGTATGCCGTCGGCAGTAGGCTATCAGCCCACGCTCTCGTCCGAAATGGGCGCCCTGCAAGAGCGAATCACATCCACGCGACACGGCTCCATCACCTCCGTACAGGCAGTTTACGTGCCTGCCGACGACTTGACCGACCCCGCACCCGCAACCACATTTACACACTTGGACGCAACCACCGTGTTGAGCCGTAAAATATCGGAACTCGGCATTTACCCCGCCGTTGACCCGCTCGATTCCACATCGCGAATACTTACACCCGACATTGTTGGCGAAGCGCATTACCGCACGGCACAGCGCGTTAAGGAAATTTTGCAAAAATACAAAGAATTGCAGGACATTATCGCCATTCTCGGTATGGAAGAACTATCGGAAGACGACAAACTGCTTGTACACCGTGCGCGACGCGTACAGCGGTTCCTCTCACAGCCGTTCTTTGTAGCCGAACAGTTTACAGGCTTAAAGGGTGCATTTGTTTCGATTGAAGATACCATCAAGGGTTTCAATATGATAATCGACGGAGAACTCGACAAGTATCCCGAAGCTGCTTTCAACCTTGTAGGAACCATCGAACAGGCTATCGAAAAAGGCGAAAAACTATTAAAAGAAGCAGGAAAATAATGGCTACAGAAGACCTTCATCTGGAATTGATAACGCCCGAAAAGATTCTGTACAGCGGTATAGTAGGGTTTGTTGACCTGCCCGGCGCAACGGGGCGCTTTATGATACTTCGCGAACACGGCGCCATCATCTCCACGCTTGCCAAAGGCTTTATCCGTGTAATGGGTAAGGACAGTGTAGAGCGGCGTTTCGACTGTACAGGCGGCGTTGTAGAATGTCTCGACAACCGTATTACGGTACTAATTGACGGGGCTGCAAACAAAGCGTAGAGAAGCCCCCCTCCAAAGGCAGGGGAGAAAGAAAACAGTGTGCAAAGATACCCTCCCGAAATGGGAGGTTTTTTTGTGGTGGAACTCATCATCACGCAAAGATAAGATTATAAAAGTAAAAAATAATGTTGATACACTTTTCACTTATTTATAGCAATTCTATTTGTTGTGTACTATCAAACGTCCCTAACTTGAAACATCATGAAATAGATAAAACTCAATAAGTTAAATTGCTGCAAGTATCATCTTTGCGGTAATTTGGGCGTATTACAGAATAATTGCAAAATGAGGCTGTTTCAAAAAGAGAGAATATTCAACCACAAAGAGCACAAAGTTTTTTTGCTAATCACATAATTTATTGTAAATTATAAACTTCGTATTTTTCTTTGTGTGATTAGTAAAAAAACTTTTTTAGGCAGCCTCATTTCGCCTTATTTGCCATTTTAGGCAATACCGAACTCCGTTTCTCAATTACTTATCGTATCTTTGACCGAAAAAATTAACTGATTGCACATCATGTCCGAAATATTTGTCGATGTGGTACTTCCAGTACCTCTTCAACGACTTTTTACTTACTCTGTTCCCAATTCGTTGCCCAAAATAGCGCAGGGTATGCGCGTGCTGGCGCCATTCGGTAAAAACAAACAACTGTCGGGCGTTGTTTATGAGGTTCACAGTCGCCGTCCACAGCATTACGAAACTAAACCTATAATTCTCGTTCTTGACGAAAAGCCGCTCGTACTACCTTTGCAGCTGGAGTTGTGGAAATGGATTTCGGATTACTATCAATGCGCTATGGGCGAGGTTTACAGAGCTGCCCTGCCGTCGGGATTGAAGATGGAAAGCGAAACACGCTTCTATTTTAATCCCGATTTTGGAGCAGAAGATGTGTTATCCGACAGGGTTGTTCCGATTTTGGACTATCTTGCCAAAGAAAAATCGAGTTCGATAACCGAAATTAATAAAATAACGGGGCTCAAAAACAGTCATGCCATCATTAAACAGTTGATTGAACAGAACGCCATATTTGTCGACGAGCGTGTCCCCGAAAAATTCAGGATAAAAAAGGAAATGTTCTTTTCGCTCTCGGAGGCGGTGCGTTCCGAAGCTGCACTGAACGATGCTTTCGACCGTCTTGCAAAAGCGCCCAAACAGTTGAACCTGCTGATGACGTTTATCCAACAAACGGGAAATTTAACGTCAGCCATAAAGGGGAAAGAAATTTCGCGAAAAGAACTGCTGGCGCAAACCGAACCGAATGCTTCGGCGCAATTGAACGAATTGTTAAAGAAAGATGTGCTCGTACAGCATGAACGCGAAACAGGAAGACTCGATTTTTCGGAAACAGCAACAGTGTCGAAAAGAGTTTTATCCGACTGCCAGCAAACGGCTTTCGACGAAATTCGCGAAGGCTTTGCCGAAAACCGCCCCGTGCTGTTGCACGGAGTTACATCAAGCGGAAAAACCGAAATTTACATTCATCTGATTGACGACGCCATCAAAAACAACCGGCAATCGCTCTATCTGCTCCCCGAAATTGCTCTCACAACACAAATTACCAGTCGGCTGAAAGCACATTTCGGGAACCGATTGGGCGTTTATCATTCAAAATACAGTGACGCCGAGCGTGTTGAAGTGTGGAACGATTTGCTTTCGCAAAAAAACTACCGCGTAATTGTAGGTGTGCGCTCATCAATTTTTTTGCCGTTTACCAATTTGGGGCTCATTATTGTTGATGAGGAGCACGAAAGCTCGTTTAAACAGTACGATCCTGCGCCACGCTATCATGCCCGCGACGTAGCGCTGGTGCTTGGTGCAAAACACAACGCAAATGTGCTGCTTGGCACGGCAACACCTTCGGTTGAAAGCTACTACAACGCTTCGACCGCCAAATATCGGCTGGTTGAACTCTTTGAACGCTACGAAGGCATCCGGCTCCCTCAAATAATAGTTGCCGACACGCGCGATGCAAAGCGACGCAAGATAATGACAGAAAACTTTACGCCCGAATTGGTTGAACGAATGAAAAAAGCGTTGAAAAACCGTGAGCAGATAATCCTGTTTCAAAATCGGCGCGGGTTTGCGCCCTATCTGGAATGTAATATGTGTGCGTGGGTGCCAAAATGCGTCCATTGCGATGTAAGCATGACCTATCATAAAAATAGCGAAAGCCTTGTTTGTCATTATTGCGGATACACAATCCCCACTCACACCGTTTGTCAGGCATGTGGAAGCCCTGCTTTGAACGCTCGCGGATTTGGCACCGAAAAAATTGAGGAAGATGTGAAAGCGCTTTTCCCAGAAGCCGGCGTTGCCCGCATGGATTACGATACAACACGGTCGAAAACCGGTTACGAGCGCATTATTGCCGATTTTGAATCGGGAAAATTGGACATACTTATCGGCACGCAGATGGTTTCAAAGGGACTCGACTTCGACAGGGTTAGCCTTGTAGGGATATTGAACGCCGATACCATGCTGAATACTCCCGATTTCCGCGCGTTTGAGAAAAGTTTTCAGATGCTGGCGCAGGTGAGCGGACGTGCAGGACGAAAAAACAGACAAGGTGCTGTTGTTTTACAAACAGGCAACCCCGCTCATCCTGTAATTTCTTACGTTTATCATAATAATTATTCCGACTTCTTTGCACAACAGCTCGAAGAACGGGAGCAATACAAATACCCGCCCTTTTACCGTCTTACTTTTATTGTATTGAAACATAGAAACGGCGGTGTAGTGAATCAAGCTGCAAATCAGTTAGCCGCAATGCTGCGCGCAGTATTCGGAGCACGAGTATCGGGTCCGCAGGAGCCGCCAGTTAAGCGCATCAACGATTATCACCTTCAGCGAATCCTTTTAAAAGTAGAACGTACTGCTTCGGCACACAAAGCCAAAACATTGATTCGCGAAAATATCAACCTGCTTCTTTCAAATGAACGGTGGCGATATGTTTCAATCGCAATTGATGTAGATCCTGTGTGAAAGTAGCGAATTAAGGAATGAGTGTATTCTCAATTCAAAAAGAGTCCTTCCTATGCGACAATTTCGCTCTAACCATTGTTGTAAAAACTCTACTTGCGTAGCATGAATAATTAAGCGTAAAGTTCTTTCAGAATTTGAAGATACACTGCAGTTTCCCCGTAAAATGTTAGAATGTGTAACATAGCGCATCTTACTGCGTGCTATAGACGGATTGTTATTCATTATTCTGCCAGCATACTGTTCTTAACGGAACAGATACTTATTCTCACAAACGTTATAAACCAGTTTTTGCTTTCGCCAATGGAAATATAATTGTAACATACCGCAATAAAAAATTAAATTTCTATTTATGATTCCTAATACTCATATATTTCCTTATCTTTGCCCCGCATTTCTGTAAAATCAATAAAATATGGATACATCAGAGTATCTTCATCATATCGAAAACGACCCTGAATACAAAGGGCTTGTTGTAAATCGTGGAGTTGATAAATTACCGTCGGTTAATCTCGACGCTGCCCACCGTTTTCTAAAAAAGAAGCGGGCTAATTTTACCATTGAGCAGTATATCAACGGCATTCTCGAAGGTAATGTTACCGTTTTAAGCCGTGCCGTTACGCTTATCGAAAGCGCATTGCCCGAACATCAGGAAATTGGGCAGGAAATTATTCTGCGATGTTTGCCATACTCCGGAAAGTCGATCCGATTGGGCATCACAGGCGTTCCGGGAGCCGGCAAAAGTACCTTTATCGAAGCGCTGGGGCTTCATGTACTCAACTGCGGCAGTAAACTTGCAGTGTTAGCAATCGACCCAAGCAGCGAACGGTCGAAAGGAAGCATCTTGGGCGACAAAACACGCATGGAACAACTGTCAGCAATGCCAAAAGCATATATCCGCCCCTCACCTTCAGCAGGTTCATTGGGTGGTGTTGCCCGCAAAACACGAGAAACCATCGTACTTTGCGAAGCCGCCGGCTACGACACCATATTTATCGAAACTGTTGGCGTTGGACAAAGCGAAACCGCCGTACATTCAATGGTCGATTTTTTTCTCCTGATAATGATTTCGGGAGCCGGCGACGAATTGCAGGGCATCAAGCGCGGCATCATGGAAATGGCAGACGGTATTGCCGTCAACAAAGCCGACGGGCAAAATGTGCAAAAGGCAGAGCTTGCTCGTGCGCAGTATCGCAACGCACTTCATCTGTTTCCACCAACGCGGTCGGGATGGACGCCGCGTGTCGAAACCTGTTCGGCAATACTTCCCGCAGGCATCAACGCCGTTTGGGATATGATTCTCGAATATGTAAAATTCACACAAGGCAACAATTATTTCGACGAACATCGCAAAGAGCAGTCGCACTACTGGATGTACGAAACCATCAATGAAAACCTGAAAAACAGTTTTTATCACAATCCAAAGTTGAAAGATATAATTACTGAATACGAAAACAAAGTATTGAACGACGAAATAAGTTCGTTCGAAGCCGCCAAAATACTATTGAACGTGCATTTTAACAAAACAAATTAAATAGATAATTGAATGAAAAAACTTTTGTTAGGACTGATAATTTCAGTCAGCCTGTCAATTTCCTGTGCATCCAAAGGCTATAAAATTACAGGACAGTTCGAAAACGACGCCACAGGGCAGGTATTTCTCAGTAAATTAGGTGCCGACGGCGTTGAACGCATCGACTCAGCCCGATTGGTGGACGGAACATTCACATTCGAAGGTAATGCCGATATGGTAGAAGCATTTTTTATTGAAATAGAAAATCAGCGCAATCCGATTTTGCTGTTTGTAGAAAATACAAACCTGAAAGTAACCGGCAACACAGCCAAAATGGACGAAGTAGTGGTAACAGGCTCTGAGTTGAACGACATTTTCCAGACTTTTGAAAAAGGAATGCCCCACAACGAAAAAATTGAGCAAATGAACGCCGATTATATACGTGCGCAGCAGCTGGGCGACCAGCAGGCAATGGCAAGTATTACCGCCGACGCCCAAAAAGTGAACGAAGACCGGCAAACCTATCTGACCGACTTCCTGAAAGCAAACAGCAACAACGTAGTTGGCGCATTTCTAACGCAAAACATGCTCAACATGCTTATGCCCGAAGACTTTGAAGCCATAATGACCGAGTTGAACAAAAACCTGCCCGACCATCATTACACCATTCAGCTGAACGAAGTGCTCAATCAGTACAAACAGCAGCAGGACACCATGTCGAGCCTTGATACAGGCAAGGAAGCGCCCCTGTTTACACTCACCGACATCAACGGAAAAGAAGTAAGCCTCCAGAGTTTCAGGGGAAAATATGTATTTATTGATTTCTGGGCGTCGTGGTGCCAGCCCTGCCGGCACGAGAATCCAAATCTGGTAAAGGCTTACAAACAGTTTGGAGGCAACAGATTCGAGATTATAAGCGTTTCGGTAGATAAATCGGCAGACGACTGGCGAAATGCCGTAAAAGCCGACGGTTTAACATGGACAATGCTTCACGACCCGCTTGGCAACGCAGCCATGCAATACATGGTCGAAACCATTCCGAACACATGGCTCCTCGACGCCGAAGGCAAAATCATCCGCAAAAACATTCGCGGCGAAGAACTGATGGTTACGCTTGCCGAATTGTTGAAATAAAATCCTTTTTGAACACGGATAACGCAGATTTTTGCAGATAAACAATGAAGCGAAATTTGTATATTATATATCATTTTTATTCATAGAATAATCTGCAAAAATCACTGTTATCCGCGAACTTTATAACCAATCCCAAATTCACTTGGTTAATAATAAAGGGAACCTCTAAAGTATAATTCCCATACAAGCCACAACAGTTTTCACGGTAAGGCGCTTTGCTGTTTGCAGCGGCAAAAAAGTGTTGAATAAGTTTGTCCGAATACGTCTGATAAAGGAGTTGAAAATATATCACGTCCACAAAATATCGGTATTTAACTTATCGTATTCCGTAAAAAAAACAATAAGTTCAGAAACAATACTGCTTACTCCGCCTTCAATATCCGATTCAACATTTAACGGAATTACAGGGTCGTGAAGCGACAGGCGAAGCAGGAACCACCCATTCTGGTTTTCCGAATTGCAATTAACTCTTATTCCTTCAAAGTTATCGGGCGCAATGCTCCATTCTTTACTGTTTTTTACAAATTCGGCGAGGTCGGCTATCACCTTTTCGCCATAACTTTTAAAATCGGGCGTGTTGATATTAATTCGGTATTCGCAACTTTCGTGGGGCATTGGCAATTCGTTGATTAACGAAACCAGATTTTTACCGGTTTGTTTTAATCGCGCAAGCGTAATAATTAATTTGGTTGCCAGATAAGCGCCATCGTCAAGAAAACGGTTCTCTTTCAACGCCGCGTGTCCCGATGTTTCGATTGCAAGCCAGCAGGGGCTGCCTGTTTCGTTCAGCCTTATGGCTTCGTTAATCACATTTTTATAGCCGCGCTTAAACCGCAGATGACGTCCTTTCAGATGTTTGTTGATAAACCATGTTAAACCGTTTGAAGTAATAGAATCGGTAACAATTGTGGAGCCGGGGTGTTCGTCCAGAATAACAGCCGAAATAAGGGCTATCAGCACATTCCGGTTAATGGAAACTCCTGCTTCGCCAACCAGTGCCGACCTGTCGACATCGGTATCGAAAATAACGCCCAAATCGGCTTTCGATTCTTTTACCTTTTCAATAATTGAAGCCATCGCTGCAGTATCCTCCGGATTGGGCACATGATTGGGAAACATGCCGTCGGGCTCAAGAAACTGACTTGCCGAAATATCGGCTCCCAGCGGCTCCAGTACTTTTGTTGCATAAAAGCCTCCCGCACCGTTTCCGGCATCTACCACAATCTTTAAACCTTTCAGGGGCGTATTGTAATGGCTGGGGCTGTTTACCTGCTGCCTTACCATCGTAACAAAATATTGGGCATACGTCGCCATAAAATCAACGGCGCTCTGCTTGCCTCTCTCCCTTTGCGGGAACGAACTGTGGGCGGCAATGTCAAGGATGGCTGTGATGTCGGGCTTGTCCAAGCCCCCGTTGCGCGTAAAAAATTTCAAACCGTTACGGTTAAACGGAAGATGGCTTGCCGTAAGCATTACGCCGGCATTCATGGGCTTGTCGCCCAAAATGGCGCTCATAAACATTGCCGGAGTAGAAGCCAGTCCAAAATCGACAACATTAATGCCCTGCTGTAATAAGCCATTTGTAACAGCGTTTTTGAGCGCTACTCCCGAAATTCGGGAGTCCATTCCAATTGATACGCTTAATTCAGGTTCGTGCGGATACATTTTCCGCAGCCATTCGGCAAACGATGCGCCCAGCTGTTGAGCTGCCTCAGGCGATAAATTAACAGGTTCGCCTTTTATGCCATCAATGGCTACGCCACGAATGTCGGAACCGTTTTGAAGTTTTTTCCAGTCTGTGTTTATCATGATACTGATGAATTAAAAATGGAGTATTAAATTTTCCGAAACCTTTTTTCAATGCTTTCTCTGAAAGCATTGAAAAGATATTATATTAGCCTACTAACAGCCGACGAAAATAATTTATATATAAGACAAAAGCAAGTGGAAAATTAAAAATCTTCTTTACAGCGCTGTATATGCAAATCTATTTTGCACTTATCATTCGGGCAATAATTCCTGCAAAATACATATCAAATTATTTTACTACTTTTGCCTCGCTTATCAATAAAATTTTTTATTTATGAAAACCATTGTCCGTTTTGCCGTCAATAATCCTGTTACTGTTTGGATGATTACCCTTGCTGTGGGTTTGCTGGGGTTTATATCTCTTTCGCGATTGAGTATCGACCTTTTTCCCGACATCAGCGCACCACGCCTTTTTATTGAGGTGAAAGCCGGAGAGCGTTCGCCCGAAGAGATGGAAACACGCTTTGTGGATAACATCGAAACAATTGCCGTTCAGCAAAAGGGTGTACTGTCGGTAACGACCGACGTGCTGGCAGGGGCGGCGGTTGTAACTGTTGAATACGACTATGGTAACGATATGGACGCCGCTTTTCTCGACCTTCAAAAGGCGATTGCCCCAATTGAACAGAGCGGCGCCGACGAAGTAAACATTACCCGTTTCGACCCCAATTCGCTGCCCGTTGTTGAAGCGGCTTTTGTGTCCGAAACGCCTCGCAGCATGGCCGAGTTGCGCAGAGTTGCCGAAAAACAGATTGTGAACCGCCTTGTGCGCATCAAAGGCATTGCCGAAGTAAAACTGAGTGGCGACCAGTGTCAGCAGATAATTGTAGCCGCCAATCCGCAGCTGCTCGAAGTAAACTCACTTACGCCATCAAGCATCACAGGCGCCATCGAAGCCTACAATCGCAATGTTTCGGGCGGATACATCGAAGAGGCAGGGCAGCAATACATTATTAAAGGTACGGGCGTTTTTGCCAAGCCCAACGATTTGCTCAATCTGGTAGTAGGCTACCGCACTGTGGCTGCCGGTGCAAACAATGCCGCGCAGCAGGGCGCGCCGCTTCCAATTCTTTTGTCCGAAGTTGCCGAAGTACACATCGGGCTGTCCGACGCCGAAAATATTGTTACCATCAACGGCAAGCAGTGCATCGGCGTATCCATTTACAAAGAAACAGGCTACAATACGGTGAAAGCTGTAGAAACGCTCGACCGCGAATTTAAAAACATTGAGCAGCGCCTGCAGGGGTTTCGCCTTGTGAGGGTTACCAATCAGGGCAGCGTTATTTCGGGAGCCATACGCGAACTTCGCGACAGCGCCCTGCTTGGCATTATTTTGGCAGTTGTGGTGCTGTTTGTTTTTTTGCGGCGCGTGGGCATTACGCTCGTTGTGAGTTTTGCCATTCCGGTTTCAATTATCGCCACTTTTAATCTGATGTATTTTAGCGGGCTTACCATAAACATAATGACGCTTGGCGGACTGGCGCTGGGCGCCGGTATGCTAATCGACAATGCAATCGTAGCCGTCGAAAACATATTCCGCCACATGCGGCAAGGGATCCCTGTACGCGAGGCGGTGGTCGAAGGAATAGGCGATGTGGGCGGCGCACTAACGGCTTCGACCATTACAACCATCATAGTTTTCCTGCCGGTTGTATTTCTTTACGGCGCGTCGGGCGAACTGTTCAAAGAGCAGGCGTTGACCGTTGCCTTTTCGCTTGTGTCGTCGCTGCTTGTTGCAATTGTGCTGATACCGGTTATAATTCAGCAGTTTTTTAACAGCAGTGGCAAAAAACTGCGCATGAAAGAGGCAAAGCCAATTGAATTGAAAGGCTACGACATGTGGCTGCTCAAGGTTTTGAAACATCGCAACCTCGTTCTCGCTGTTTCGCTTGCGCTGATAGTTGTTTCGGGATGGCTGTTTACATATACAGGGAGCGAGTTTATGCCGTCGAGCCAAAGCAGCGAGCTTACGCTGAAAACAAAACTGCCTGCCGGAACGTCGCTCGAGCGAACAGCTTCGGTTACCGAAAATATCAGCCGAACCATTGCCGATATTACAGGCGAACAAAGCGCCATTATTTACACCAAATCGGGACCCGCAAGCGTTGATAAAGCTGGCGAAACGGGCGGCAATAACACTGCATCAATAAAAATTGTGTTTGCCGACGCAGCGCATTCAAACGCAGCGCAGCTTAACTCCCAGCTCGAACATCTTTACAGCAGTGTACACGGGCTCGAAATTGAATATTACCGTACCGAAACAGGACTGGCTGCCATTTTGGGAACCGCCGGTGCGCCCGTCGAAGTGCAGGTTACAGGCAGCGACATTGAACAGCTTACAAGGCTCACCGCCGAAATAAAATCGCGACTGCTTGGCGTGGAAGGATTAACAACCACCTTTGCCTCTTTTGAAGAAGGCGCACCCGAAGTATCGGTAAAAATCGACCGCTATCGCGCAGGGCTTTACAACGTAAGCGTAGCAACCGTTATGGAGCAGGTGAGCCGGTTCCTGCAGGGCAGCAATGCCGGAAGCATGGAGATGAACGGCGAAATGATTGACATTAAGCTCAAAATGCCCGACGTAACGCTTGCACAGCTCCGCTCATTAGTTATAGTGAGCGAAACAAACCGCTACCTGCTTACCGAGCTTGCCGATATTACCGAAGGCGCTGCGCCTGCCATAATTTCGCACGTCAATCAAAACCGCACAGGTAAAATAGAGGGCTATCCCGCCGGCAACCGTCCATTTAGCCAGCTCGTAGCAAGCATCGAATCACAGCTTGCCCACATCAGCCTCCCTGCCGGCTATCAAATTCGTGTGGCAGGCGAGGAACTTAAGCGCAAGGAGTCGTTTGGCAGCCTTGCCTTTGCACTCGTACTATCCGTAATACTGGTTTATATGGTAATGGCATCGCAATTCGAATCGCTCGTGCATCCATTCACCATCCTGCTAAGCATACCACTGGCGGGCGTGGGCGTAGTTCTGCTGTTTTTTGTTACAGGCAGCAATTTCAACATTATGGCGCTCATTGGCGTAATTATGCTGGCCGGAATAGCCGTCAACAACTCCATATTGCTGGTTGACGCCGCCAATCGCAACAGGCGCAAAGGCATGACGCGCGGTCAGGCCATTGCCACCGCAGGCCAGCAGCGCATCCGCCCCATACTGATGACAAGCGCAACCACCATTTTGGCTCTGCTGCCATTAACATTCGGCTTTGGCGAAAGCGCATCGCTGCGTGCGCCAATGGCAATGGCAGTTATTGGCGGGCTTGTATCCTCAACCCTGCTTACGCTGATTGTAATTCCGTGCCTGTACGATTTGCTCGACAGGCTGCATAAGAGTTGAAAACCAAAAGCCGGAGCGCCATCTGCCACCGCACGCCCCTTTGCAAAAAGAGATGGCGGGAGCAAATATTTTGCAGGCAGCAGAAACTTTACAGGAAGCATTCAATATAGGGAACCTCTAAAAACTCAAAGTTCGAGGCTTGCGAGGCGATAAAAGCGTAGTTTACATAAACGTAAATGAGCATTTATCGTCCGAAGCATAACGAAGAAATAGGATGTTTTATTTACACACGCCACCTCATCGCTTTCGCGGATACTCTGCCATTCCTTTTGACAAGGGGGCATGCCCCCTTGCTTGCATGTTAATACACCAGTGCTCCACACAATTCCGCTTTCGCGGATAATTCATAGCCTCCAAAAAAACTGTCCTGCAAAGTAAAGTAAAAATATGCCCCCTATTTCCCGAAGAAGCCTGATATACTCCTCCGGATTCCAGTTTTAACTGTTCAGTTTTATTTATTGACAAGGGGATTAATCCCCTTGTTGCTTGTATTCGCAAATCAAACCTGTTTGAGTACACACACGCCACCTCATCGCTTTCGCGGATACCCTGCCATTCCTTTTAACAAGGGGGCATGCCCCCTTGCTTGCATGTTAATACACCAGTGCTCCACACCATTCCGCTTTCGCGGATAATTCATATCCCCCAAAAAAACTGTCCTGCAAAGTAAAGTCAAAATATACCCTCTATTTCCCGAAGAAGCCTGATATACTCCTGTTCCCCCCTTATTTGGATAAAAAAAACCAATGCTACAAAACCTGCACTTTTAACAGCCGGCAAAGACTTAACTTGCATAACCGCAGGCAAATGTAGGGGCGGGGTTTGCCCGCCCAGCGCATCCTGCGGATGTTCTGCTCACCGATTTCACTACCCGTAAGAACAGAATATATGTTTTGAAATATATTCTGCCCTTACGTGCAGTGAAATTTTCGTATATTTTCCACAAGCTGTGCTTCGCCTGCCTGCAGTTATGCAGGTTAGCTTTTTCAAGCCAAATGCGTAACATAAGTAAGTGATAATGTAAATGCCAACGGCAGGCATTCGTTGCATAACAAAAATATTTTTACGAATTTAATGATTATTAACTGCCAAAAAGTACCACCATCAAAAAAAACGCCATATCTTTGATGTCGAAAATTGGACAAAATTGTGTTTGAAGATGTTCACAACGCATATTCAAGCTATATCGTGCGTATTTAAAGATGTGTGGCAAGCTGTTAAAGCCATCTTTTGGCAGCCACAAGCGCTCTCATGAATCAAAAAAGCCAGCATTTGGCATCCACGAGCGCTCTCGTGAGTCAAAAAAGCCAGCTTTTGGCAGCCACGAGCGCTCTCGTGAGTCAGAAAAGCCAGCTTTTGGCAGCCACGAGCACTCTCGTGAATCAAAAAAGCCAGCTTTTGGCAGCCACGAGCGCTCTCGTGAACCAGAAAAGCCAGCTTTTGGCAGCCACGAGAGCTCTCGTGAAACACAAAAGAGTTGTTAAAACATACAAATTACGCGTTTAAAATCAATTATTTTTAACTTTTAATAAAGGAGGATTAGTATTATGAAAGACTGGTTAACAGCATCAGAGCAGGGCTTTACCGATGTATGCCGCAAGTGGCTTGAGGTAGGCAAAAAGACAAACGTAAGCACACTGTACGGATGGGACGGTGAAAAATTTCAAGACGTAGTAAAAAAAATCATGATTTTTTTAGGAGCACGCGAAGCTTTCGTAAATGTAGATTCGAGCATTAACCGTAAAGCAAAACAAGCCGCACAAAAAGAGGCAGCATCAGCAATGCGCGTATTTGCCAACACATCAGTGCGCTACAACCCGCTAATGGACGAGATTGCCCGCTCCGAAATGGGCATACGTACAAAAGATTCAACGCTCACTTCGGCTCCGCGCCCCACAATCCGTCCCGAAACAGTGGTAGAAAACACCACAAACCGCCTCGAACACAAAATAAAGGCAATAAGCGGCGATACCCGAAGCACATCAAAACCGGCCGAAGCCTACGGCGTAAGATTTGCATGGCAGGTTGGCGGAACAAAACCCGCATCGGGCGAAGACCTCCCGAAAAACAAATTTAGCCGGCGCGCATATTTAATAGCAACCTACTCCGAAACCGACAAAGGAAAAACGGTATATTATGCCACATGCTACGAAAATACAAAAGGCGAGGCAGGTCCATGGTCGCTGCTCGAAGAGGCATTTATAGGATAGAAGCCCATGCAGTTACAGCACAGATAGCGCACATTACAGCGGATGACGCATATACCACCGGACTGGTGAAACACAACGAAAAGCAGCTTTGCCCTAAAATTCAACGCCAGTATCGCGTCGTCCGCGTCGTCCGCTTTACAAAAAAACAGTAACGTTGCAATAGCAAACACAGATAACGCACATTATAGCGGATAACGCATATAATACAGGGCTGGCGCATTATAATACATGTTATGCACAACAGCCTTGAAAAGGCTGAATCTTCATAACCGCAA
>JAITVO010000003.1 GCA_031285765.1 Cytophagaceae bacterium
GCTCATTTACGTTCATGTAAACTGCGCTTTTATCGCCTCGCAAGCCTCGAACTTTGAGTTTTTAGAGGTTCCCAATAGTTAATTTTTCAACTTTCACTTTTCAACTTTCAACTGAAGAAAGTTATGCGAAAAACAGAGCGTTTCTCGAACATCGTCGGCTGGTTTGCCGAAAACGTGCCGGTTGCCGAAACCGAGTTGCACTATGGCAATCCATACGAGTTGCTTGTGGCGGTAATATTATCGGCACAGTGTACCGACAAGCGCGTGAATACGATAACGCCTGCGTTTTTCAAGCGTTTTCCGTCGGCAGCCGTACTTGCGCAAGCCGAAGCAGGCGAAATATTCGAATATATCCGCACGTGCAGCTACCCTAACAATAAAAGCAAAAACCTTTTGGGGATGGCGCAAATGCTTGTCCGCGATTTTAACGAACAAGTGCCGTCCGACGTTGATGAACTTCTGAAACTGCCCGGTGTGGGGCGAAAAACTGCTAATGTAATTGCATCAGTAGTTTACAACAAGCCGGCATTAGCAGTCGATACGCATGTATTTCGCGTGGCGGCGCGCACAGGGCTGTCGGAAAACGCCAAAACTCCCCTCGAAGCCGAGCGCCAACTTGTAAAACATATTCCCGACGAACTGCTTCCCTCCGCCCACCACTGGCTGATACTGCACGGACGCTACATTTGTGTTGCCCGCAAACCAAAATGCAACGCCTGCGGAATACAGGAGTGGTGCAAATATTATAACGAAAATAATTGAAAAAATCACCAAAGGAATTTTCTTATTATCAACTCATGTTACACAACCTGTTTTATACGAACCTTGAAAAGGTTTGGGTTTCGTGAGTAAAGCATTGCCTGCGGTTACAAAAATGAGGCATCTATCTGAATGTTGTAATTTAAACAAAAAAATGCATTTATACTAATGTGAAAATGGTTTTCGGATATATGCAGGGGTTTGGTAGAGACGCGGCGCGCCACGTCTCTACGTTCGTGCGTATGGTCTATGCGCATCCCTAAACTAAAAAATCCGAAAACCACTTTCACTTTAGTATAGTTATTAATGCATTGCAAATATTTTCCCCGCAATACTATCACAATCCTACTCCACATTCTTTTTATAAATCGCCCTAAGCGGTTGAATAAGCCGTTCAGCCAGCCGAATGTCTTCGGTAATGATTTCTGCCATTCCTTGCATGTTTTGCTTGAATGGTAATGTTTTTCCGTAGCTTGTAACCAGCGTATCGGGCAAAAAGAGGGTGCCGACGTAAACCGAATCGGGAACGGCGGAAAGTGAATGAAGTGTGCCGGTTACAATACCGTATTCACTGTCGGGAAAATCATTGAATTTAAGGTTTACTTCCCTTCCTTCGCGCACTTTTCCAGCCCGTTGCGCGGGGATGCTGATTCTGCAAACTATTTGCGATTTGTCGAAAGGTACAACAGTCATTACGTGCTGCCCCTGACCTACATTCTGATTTTCTTTCCAGATGCCCGAAAATGCAACCGTTCCCGCAATGGGCGCTATCAAGCAGAAACGACTTTCCCAGTCGGCGACGGCGCTTTGCAGATTCTCGAAACACTGATTGATGTTCGCTTTCCTGTCCGATTCGGTTTGCAGCTCGCTTAACTCAAGTTCGGTCAGTTGCTGCTCGTTTTCGAGAATAGTCAGTTTAACGTTAGAGAGCGATATTTCGGCATTGGTCAGCGCCATTTGCTGAGCCAGCAACTCTTTCTGATTCTGCTCGTATTCCACATTTGTAATCAGGTTGTTTGCCAACATTTTCACGTGCCGTTCATGACTTTTTTCGGTAAGTTCAAAGTTTGCCTTTGAATCGCGCACCTGCTGCTCGTACAGCAATTTATGTTTGCTCAGTTCAGTGATTTTTCGCAACAAATCGTCTCGCTTTTTGCGAAATGAAGCAATATCGGTAAAAGCACGGTAATCGTCAATCGCTTTCAGCCATGCGGCAAAAGGAATTTGCAACTCGCCCAATTTTGCCGAGTTTCCGCCCAGCGAATCCCACGCAGCAAAAACGCGCATCGGTTCAGGATGAATTTCCGTCAATTGTTTCAGATTTTTATAGCTCTCGAAATCAGCAGGATTTTCAATAATAGCAAGCAACTGTCCATTTTCCACCGAATCACGGTCATCCACAAAAAGCGACTGTATTTTTCCACTTGCTTTCGAAAGCAAAAAAGCAGGTGGATTGGATGTTTGCACAAAGAAGCCTCCCGTAATAATATCGGGATACCTGAAAACAAACGAAAAAGCGATAATCGCAATAATTACAGTTGCTATCACGGTAATCCCGTAACGAATAAGCACCGAAGGGACTTTGCCCATAATATCATTTACTTCGTTGCTGCGCAGGTGGATGGTATCGGTTTCCATATTCAAGAAAGATATTTTCAATCCGCTTGTTAGATTATAATGTTTATAATAAATTTAATTTGGTTTGATATTTCCATATTTATTTCTCATCAATGTAATACACGGTAATGTGTGGCATTTATTACACTGTGGATTTGTTCTATTGGCAGAATCCGTGTCATTCACATTCTTTTATACATTCTCATTACAGTTAAGAAAACTTCTAAAAACTACCTTTTCTTCGTTGCATTTTTTCAACAAAATGCTCATTATTTTAGTAAACTCCGCTTTTGTTTCAGTAGCAAACCTCGAAAAATATAATTTTTAGAAGTTCCCTTAATATAATCGAATTTATCCCAATATTGTTCCTACAATTGTTGCCGAAAGCAGCGACGCAAGCGTACCAGCAATCAATGCCTTCATGCCAAGATTTGAAAGCATAACACGCCGCGCGGGAGCAAGCGAGCCAATACCGCCAATCTGAATACCGATTGAGGCAAAGTTTGCAAATCCGCAAAGAATATATGTAGCCATAATGATGGACTTCTGCTCGAAAAAGGCGCCTGCCTCTTTCAGTTCGCCAAGACTTGTGTATCCTACGAGTTCGGTCATAATCAGCTTTTCGCCGAGAACGCGCCCCACAAGGTCGATGTCCTGCGATGCAACCCCCAAAAGCCACATCAGTGGCGAAAAAATATATCCCAAAATAAATTGAAGCGAAAGTTGCGTATAATCGCCCCCTGTTGAGCTGGCAATAATATTGTTCAAGCCTGTCCAGTAGCCGATTTTTGCAAACACAAAGTTGGTCAGCGCAATCAGTGCAATAAAAACCAGTAACATACCTGCCACATTGACGGCTAATTTTACACCCTGCGACGTTCCGTTGGATATAGCATCGAGAATATTGCTGCCAACCTTTTCCTTGCTCACTTCTACATCGCTCGAAATGGGCTCGGTTTGTGGCAACATCATTTTCGAAATAACCACAACACCCGGCGCCGCCATAATGGAAGCCGTCAGCAAATGTTTGGCATACAGAAGTTCCTGCACAGGATCGCCGCCGCCAAGCACTTTGATATAAAGCGCAAGCACACCGCCTGCCATTGTTGCCATTCCGCCTGCCATTACGAGCAGTATTTCGGAGCGGTTCATTTTTTCGATGTACTCTTTTATCATCAGCGGGGCTTCGGTTTGCCCCAGAAATATGTTGCCTGTCACCGAAAGGCTTTCGGCGCCCGACAGCCGCAGTAATCGTGTTAATCCCAACGCCAACCAGTAAACAACTTTTTGTATGATACCAAAATAAAACAGGATGCTCGTTAGCGCCGAAAAGAATATAATGGTGGGAAGAATGGTGATGGCAAAATTGAGTAGCGGCGATTCTATTTCGTTTGATATAAAACTTTTAAAGAGATATTTTGTGCCCTCTTCGGTGAAGCCAAGCAGTTTTACAAATGCCCGCCCGATGTAATCGAAGGCAACTTGAACAAACGGCACATACAATATGCAGAGCGCAAGAACTATCTGCACCGACAAGCCGACGCCTACTAATCGCCACGAGATGCTTTTTTTGTTGGAACTCAGCAAATAGGAGATGGCAAGAATAACCGCCATTCCCAGCACTCCACGCACCATGCCGAGAAGCGTAAAGCCCGTGCCACCCGATACAGGCGGTGTGGCTGATGCTACCGACTGTGCGTCGATATTCATCACTCCGAGAATAAAAAACAGGATGCCGGTTAAAATGATTTTATTTTTCATGTCTATATGAAATTATTTAAATGATTATATGAAACTTTTTATTTTTTGCTTACATCTCTTCGTTTTATTTCATCCCTGATTTCCGATGCCATTTCGTAATCTTCGCTGTCAACGGCGTCTTTCAGCATTGCCTTTAAATTCTCAACTGAATATAACGAAATATCGTCGTCGGCATCATTGTCGTTTTGTACAAACGTGGTTTTGTTTTCACGGCTCTCGCCCGATTCAATAATGATACCTGCTTTCGCCATTATTTCTTCGCTGGTATAAATAGGACTGTTGAAACGAACTGCCAGCGCAATGGCGTCTGAAGTACGAGCATCAATGCGCACTATTTCGCCATCTTTAATAAATGTCAATTCGGAATAAAAAATACCTTCAGCCAGCCTGTAAATAAAAACTTCGATGAGATGAATGGAAAACTGACGCGAAAAATTCATGAAAAGGTCGTGTGTCAGTGGACGGGGAGGCTTCAATCCCTCCAGTTTTATGGCTATTGATTGTGCTTCAGCGCCGCCTATTACAATGGGTATGCGCCGTTCACCTTCTTCTTCTTCCAGCACAAGCGCATAAGCGCCCGATTGCGACTGCGAATACGACAGTCCGATCACCATTAATTTTATTCTTTCTTTAGCCATAATAAAAAATATAGTTTATGCTGATTTTATCAACTCATGTTACGCTGTATGCCTATTCACAAGGCATTATTGCAAAGTTGTTGCACAAGAACATCTCTTCTCCAATTTGAAAGTTGAAAAGCCAATAAATAAACAAAATTGTAACATGTATTTGAATTTTCAACTCTTTCATAGCTTTCCCTGCGGGATGTATTGCCATTTTACGTAACATCAATTAATAAGATAAATCAAAAGTTCATACTTTTATAAATCCGGACAAAAATAGGAATAATTTTTTAGATACGGCTATTTTTGGGTTTTAAAAACACAATTCCAACAAGTGAAGGCAGTGCAATATTCAATATCCATACAGTAAATGCAGAGGTTACGATGGCTGCAACATCAGAGCTTAACCATCCAAAAACAAATAAAGCAACAGAGCCGCGTATGCCAATATCGAGCAGGGCAAGCGATGGAATAAATGTTACAAAAAGATAATAGACCGGAATCAGGAAAATGACTTCTACCACTTCAGCAACGCCAAAAAAGCGAAGTACCAGCCACATCTGAAACGAAAATAGAGCGTAACGCGCTGCTGTAAGTCCAAATATACCAATTATCCGTTTTATTCCAAGTTTCCTGACAACACGTATGTGTTCGCCCATCTGTTTCCAGTGCGGGGTTTTCCTCAAAACCTGCCAAAACAACCAGCATCCGATAGTTAATACGATGACGATTGCAACAATAATGGGTACATAATGCGTCATATTATCAATCAGTAAATTGAGCCAAGCTGAGTTGCTCAACCGTGAACGCCCCAAAACAACGAGCGCTGCCGCACCCGCAATGCCTATAACGCAGTTTTGCAACACACTGCCTGCAAGTGACAGTACAAAACCGGCTGTCCTGCTGCCACTGCCTAAAAGCAGCGCCTTACCAACAGGTTCACCCACACGTATCGGCGTAATCATTCCCATGCGAACGCCCCATAAAACTTGCCGCAGGCTTTCATAGAAACGGAATGGGCGCAAAATTGATGTTAATTGCTTCCACTTAATTGCTTCGATAGAAATATTGAGCGCCGACAGCAATATTTGAAGCAGAATGAAAAGTATAAATGCCCGCTGATTCTCTTTTATTGTTATAAAAAATGAATTCCAATTGCAGAAATCAACTATTTTATACCCCACATAGAGCAATGCGGCTGCCGAAACGATGATTTGAAGCGTTTGCAAGAATTTGCCTGTGTTGAGATGTTTTATTGTCGATGTCATAGCGCCAAATATACAATTTTTGTTTGTATTTCATTTCTCTGTTTGCCTGCAACCATGGCTAAAGACACGAATTTTCGCTTGTTTTTACTGTAATAATGTAATTTACTTGCATAGAAACAACCATTTGTGAGTTATAACCAAAATCTCATTTTGCAAAAACAACCTCAGTAGAAATGATTTGGTATAAAATAATAACTTTATTGTCCCATTTTATCTGCTATATTTATACTCAAACAAAAATGGTTTGCAAATAACAGAGGATTCGAGTTTTAACTGTTCAGTTTTATTTATTGACAAGGGGATTAATCCCCTTGTTGCTTTTATTCGCAAATCAATTCTGTT
>JAITVO010000051.1 GCA_031285765.1 Cytophagaceae bacterium
CCATACCCTATCCTTATAAGGGAACCTCTAAAAACTCCAATTTCTTCGTTATGCTTCAGACGATAAAATGCTCATTTACGTTCATGTAAACTGCGCTTTTATCGCCTCGCAAGCCTCGAACTTTGAGTTTTTAGATGTCCCCTACAATTTGCGAGTATATTACAAAAAATTAGCGTCTTTGCCCGGTTATTATGCTGCGGTTTGCCGAAAATATTTAGCGATTGTATATATTTGCAGCGATTTTTGAATTATAAACTGATGTTTTGTGTAACATAAATAATAAAACAACAGAACAATGAAAGAAGTAAAAACCAGATTTGGAATTATTGGCACCAATACCATTTCAGACAAAATAATTGCTGCAGCTCACGAAGATAACCGTTTTACTTTAAGCGCCGTTTATTCGCGCAGTATGGAAACAGCAAAGGCTTTCGCCGAAAGGCATCATATTCGGCATTGTTTTACCTCGTTGGAAAAGATGGCTGCAAGTTCGCTGATTGATGCTGTATATATAGCTTCGCCAAACTTATTTCATGCGCAGCAAAGCATTTTGTTTATGAAGCATGGAAAGCATGTTTTATGCGAAAAGCCGATGGCGTCGAACGTACGCGAAGCAAAAGCAATGATCGACGCTTCGCGCAAATATGGCGTAACACTGATGGAGGCAATGATGCCAACCTTGAAACCCGGCTTTGCGGCAATCAAAACTCATCTGAAAAAGATTGACACAGTAAGGCATTATTTTGCCTGCTATTGTCAGTATTCGTCGCGCTACGACCGGCTGAAGCAGGGAATTGTTGAAAATGCCTTTAAGCCCGAACTTGCCAATGGCGCTGTTGCCGATATTGGCGTCTATACTATTTATCCGATGGTGGCGCTTTTTGGGCGTCCTAACACAATTAATGCTTCCGGACTGCTTCTTTCAACAGGCGTTGACGGGCAGGGCGTTGTTAACTTCGGCTACGATGGTATGAATGCCACCGTTATCTATTCCAAAATAGCCGATTCGCAACTGCCAGCCGAGATACAGGGCGAAGCAGGGACAATTATTGTTGATAAAATCAATAACATAAAAAGCGTATCATTGGAATTGCGCAACGGTGAAACAAAAGAGATTTGTCAACCCAGCCAGAAGCACGATTATTTTTATGAAATCTCGGAGTTTATCAATCTTGTTCAAAATGGACGGCGCGAATCGGACGTCAACAGTCATATCAATTCATTAATTACAGTTGAGATTATTGATGAAATAAGGCGGCAAGTTGGCGTTGTATTTCCTGCCGACAAAGAATAAGTAATTCTCCCCAATTTTCATTCTTAACTACATAACGCATATCATTAAAACTCATCGCAACAATAATTTAGCGGCGAAAAACAACTTGTTTACCAATGACTGAAAACAACCTGCTTATAACAAACATAGGTTGCCTGTATCAAACCGACAACGGCGACCGAACGATGGTTAAAGGCGCTAACATGGCGCAACTACCATGTATTAACAATGCTTTTATTTTAATAAAAGATGGCAAAATAGAAGATTTTGGAACGATGGAGAAAGTTCCATCTGGCGAACATATTCCACAAATAGATGTGCAGGGCAAAATGGTGATGCCCGCGTGGTGCGATTCGCATACACACATCGTTTACCCGCAATCGCGCGAAATCGAATACATCGACAAAATAAAAGGACTTAGCTACGAAGATATTGCCAAGCGGGGCGGCGGCATTCTTAATTCGGCAAAGAAGATGAGAGATGTATCGGAAAACCAGCTTTTTGCCGACGCCATGCAACGCCTCGAAACAATGAAATATTTAGGCACAGGCGCCGTTGAAATCAAAAGCGGTTACGGACTGAGTACCGCCGAAGAGTTGAAAATGCTCCGCGTTATCAGGCGGCTCAAGCAGGAGAGCAACCTTACCATCCGAGCTACCTTTTTGGGGGCGCACGCCATTCCACAAGAGTACAAAAACAACCGCACAAAGTACATCAACCTGATTGTGGATGAAATGATTCCCGAAATTGAACGCGAGCAGCTGGCTGATTTTGTGGATGTGTTTTGCGACAAAGGTTTCTTTACTGTCGAAGAAACGGCGCGAATACTCGAAGCAGGCATCCGTGCAGGGATGCGTCCGAAGATTCACGCCAACGAACTCGACTATTCGGGAGGCATACAAGTAGGTGTAAAATACAATGCCCTTTCGGTTGACCATTTGGAATACACCGGCGACGATGAAATCGAAGTGTTGCGAGATTCCCGCACCATGCCCACCGTGTTACCCGGCGCAGCATTCTTTCTCGGAATGGTTTACGCGCCAGTTCGCAAAATGATAGAGCAGGGACTTCCCGTTGCGCTGGCTACCGACTGTAACCCCGGCAGTTCGCCATCGGGCAATATGCAACTGATTATTTCGATGGGCTGCATTCTTTATCGCATGTTACCCGAAGAAGTTATCAATGCCGTTACGCTCAACAGCGCTTACGCGATGGGCATTGAAAAGGAGCTTGGTTCCATTGCCAAAGGAAAAAAGGCAAATATTATTATCTTGAAAAATATTCCGTCATTGGCATATCTGCCTTACGCTTATGGCGAAAACAAAGTGGAAACGGTGATTATTGGCGGGAAAATACAATAAGGGAACCTCTAAAAACTCCAATTTATTCGTTATGCTTCGGACGATAAAATGCTCATTTACGTTCATGTAAACTGCGCTTTTATCGCCTCGCAAGCCTCGAACTTTGAGTTTTTAGAGGTTCCCATAATAGCATCTGAGAAGTTTTTTACAAATTACAAAATCGAGAAAAGGAAGTTGTTCAAAAGTTTTTGAATCAAAGTTTGTAAATCCAACATTAAACTTGTCATATCTCTACCAAATGATTTCGGATAGCATAAACCACAAGGCTTGCCGTATTTTTGCAGTTGGTTTTCATCAGAATGTTGGCGCGATGCTTTTCAACCGTCCGTTTGCTGATAAACAATTTGTCGGCAATTTCGTTGTTTGCAAGCCCCTGACATATTTCTATCAAAACCTCCAGCTCGCGCTCCGACAGACTTTCGTATTCGTCTATCACAAGTTTTTCTTTCTTTGCAAAAATAATATTGCGCAGTAGCTCGTGCGAAAAATAGTTGCCGCCTTCGGCAACGGTTTGAATCGCCAGCTTTACTTCCGAAATATCGCTGTCTTTCAACAAAAATCCGCGCACGCCATTTTCGAGCATTTTCGAATAATATTCCTGCTCGCCATACATCGAAAGCGTGATAATTTTTAAATCGGGATTTTCCGAAAGGGCAATGCGTGCGGCTTCAATGCCGTTCATTTCGGGCATCGAAATATCCAGAAGAATAACGTCGGCGTGCGCCTCTTTATAAGTTTTGAGAAACTCCAAACCGTTCGATGCCTGCCCTGCCACCGTAAATCCCGCCATTGAATTGAGCAGCATTTTCAATCCGTTCAGAAAAAGCGTGTGGTCATCTACCAAGAATACTTTTATTTTCTTCGAACTGTTCATCGATTGGAATTGATATGTTAATTAATATACCTTTATTTTTATCCGATTTAATATCCAGCTGCCCTTTCAGGGAATTGATGCGGCTCAACATGTTGAAGTAGCCTGTTCCCTGACGTTTTTCGTCAATAAAAAGCGCCTTTGAATCAAAACCGATACCGTTATCTTTGTAAACAACCGTAATTGTGCGTCCATCAGCAGTTAAATCGATGTTTACCTTCGACGCCTGCGAGTGTTTAATCGAATTGTTCAGCAGTTCGCACACCGAGCGGTAAACCACAATTTCGGTTCCTGTAGGATAACGGATGTCGATAATATTTGTTTTGAAAATTACCTTTAACCCGTTGCTCTGGTTTATTTTATTGATGAAATTGCGGATGGCTTTTGCGATGCCGAAATTAACCAGCATGTGCGGACTCATATTGTTCGATATTTCCTGAATGCTTTTGATAGCCTCGCTTACAGCCATACTTGTGTTTTTGATAACGGCAAGACTGTCGGGATTGGTTTCGGCTTCGGCAAGCGCCGATACCGACATTTTGATGGTCGAAAGCAGAGGTCCAAGTCCGTCGTGCAATTCGGTGGCAAAGCGGCGGCGCTCGCGTTCTTCGGCAAGCACAACCGCATTGAGCAGCACTTTCTCCTGCCGTCGGGTTTCGCGTTCGCCCCGCCGGATATGTTCAAAAATCTTTTGAATCAGAAATACTCCGATAGCGAAAAAAAGACTTGTGGTAGCCCCCAGCCACAGAAAAATCATGTCGAAATCCTGCGGACGAAAACCTGTAACAAATGGGAGAAATTCGGCAAGCCGTTGCACTGCCATAAACACAAATCCGAACGAAATCAGTATCCACGAAAGATTGTACTTGGTTACTTTGGTCAGTTTAAGCGCCGTAGTTGCAGCAAAAAACTGCAAAACAATTGTAATTGCAAGTGTTATTTGTAATGCCATCGTCTTTATTTAGTTGAAAGTTGAGAGTTGTGGAAACAATAGAATAATTATTAAACGTCTCGTTTTTCAGTTTTCAACTTTCAATTCTTATCTTGCCTCCATTTCTACGGTCAGATTTATTTTCGAGAAATTAGCAACCTGTGTCGGATTAATTATTCGTTCAACCGGTTCCATCAATCTTTTTCGGAAAGTAAGTTTGTACTGTTGGTCGCGCAGGTGTATGCCAAATTTGCCATCTGTTCCGCTCTGAAACGAAGCCACGAGCGTACCGTCCGGTTTTGTGATGATGATTTGAACATCGGGTTCGGGCTGCTGTGTGGCTTTGTTGATTACTAAACCGTCGATTTGTGCAAACAGCAGCGGGCGAAGGAAAGTAAACGAATAGATGTCATCCTCGCCTTTTCCTCCCTGTCGATTCGACGCGAGATAACCCGACTGACCGTTTTCGTTGAAAACAATGCTGAAATCGTCGTAGGAAGTATTGATACCCGGACCAAGATTAATGGGGGCGGAGAATCCCTGTTCAACAGGCAGCGCCATAAAAATATCCAAACCGCCCAAGCCTGAGTGCCCGTTGGATGCAAAAAAAAGGCGACCGTCAGATGTAATGTGCGGAAACAGTTCGTTACCGGACGTATTGATATGCGGTCCGATATTGACGGGCTGCGACAGGAATCCGTTTCGCCTGTCGCTGTAATAAATGTCCATTCCACCGTATCCACCGGGTATGTCGGAAACAAAATAGAGCCTTTCGTCATCGCTCGAAATCGAAGGATGGGCAATCGAATATCCTTTAATTTTCAGCGGCAGCGAGGCAACCACTTTGTCCCATTTTTTGCCGCGTCTGCGCGATGATACAATGTCTAATTCGCTTTTTCCGGCTGCATCCGCAGTAGTGTTGTGGGTTAAATACATTGTGTTTCCGTCGGGCGAAAAGCAGACAGGTCCATCGTTGTACTTCGACTTGAGCTGTGGCTGAAACGGAGCAGCTTTTATATTGTTATTCATATCGTTCACCGGTATGGTATAAAGCCTGAAAAAGGTACGGTTGCTGCGTGCGTCCTTATTCTCAATTACAGTTCGTCCGAGTCGGTTCGACGAAAATACCAACTGATCGTTAAATAACGTGGGCGCAATTTCCGAGCATTCGGTATTGAACCCCAAGTTCTTTATCTCCACTCCAATCGAGTCTGTCCGAATCAGGGCGAGGTAGTCTTCAAGCGACAACCCTCTTTGCAGTCCCTGTGTTTTTGTGAGCGTGTAATAGCGTTGCATATATTGTTCCGACTCGCTGTATTGCTCCAAAATTCGCAACATCAGTGCAAGATAATGATAAGTTTCGGCTTCTACATCGGGATAAGCGATGCCCCTTTTGTACCATTCGACTGCCGGAGCGGGCTGATACATTAAACGGTAACAGTCGGCAATGCGGCGCGTTACATAATATCGCGAAATGCCCGCTTCTTCCAGTTTTATATACTTTGCAAGCGCCTTTTCGTAAACAAAACGGTTGAAGTTGTTGTCGGCTTTTCTTAGCATTTTATCGTAGTTCTGTGCCGAAATGCCAATGGCGATGAACAGGATAAAGAGTGTTAATGTGCTTTTCATAGTTTTATTTATTTGATAGCATGTTTGCTTTTCGTTTATAAACTTTACATGTTGTAATTTCATTTTGTTACGATGCGATTATGCCCGTACATTATTTCGTCCATTCGGGCAGCGTTTAAATATACTCAAGCGGAAATAAATTGCAAATAGCAGAGGCTTCATGTACCGGTTCAACCGCCAGCCTGCACCGGCAATGGGGCATGCCCCATTGTTACTTCGGTTCGCAAATCATTTCTGTTTGAGTATAATTGTTTTCCCAATGTTTAGTGTAATTTGTTCCGGTAATAATTGTACAGTTTAATTTTTATTATACGATGTCGTGCAGTAACGTTTTGGGGAGTATCAATATCAAAACAGTGTGCCAGTCCATCAGAAATATCGCGGGTTTTGAATGTAATCTTTTTTGAATATAAAATCGTAGCTTATCATTATTTCGTGCGTGCCGCGATGGTGCGACATCAGTTTGTTGGTCATCATTTCAAAAGCATAACCTATCCGCAACTGATTGGTAAGTTGTCCCTGCAATATGGCGCCAAAGGCTTCGCGGGGACGGAACATGCCGCCTACCCATACCGTTTCCTTTATAAGAAGGTTGAGATTGAGGTCGCACGAAACAGGCGCGGAGTTCGATGCCCGAAACATAAACGAGGGCTTCAATTTAAACTCTGTGCCGAGATTGAATACGCCGCCAGCCATCAGGATATATAGACGGTTTTCGCGGTCGGCAACGGAGGATACCGAGCCGTCGTCGCTGATTATATTCTGAATTATTCGCGGCATGGCGGCTCCGGCATAAAACTGTTCGCCATAGCAGTAGAGTCCGAATCCAAAGTTGGGAAGTATTCTGCTGTCGGGCGTTTCGTAATAAATCTGGTCGTTGCCTACTTCGTTGAAGTATTTCGACAGGTCGCGCCGAAAACTGCTTATTGACCCTTTCAATCCAAAGGAGAGTTTAACCTTTTCGGTAAGTAGTAGTTGCCACGAATAGTCGAGCGAAAAGTTGGTGTTGACAACCGGTCCTACGTGGTCGAGCACCAGCGAAAGTCCTGCGCCGATGTTCTTGGATGCAATGGGCGAGTGTAGCGAAAATGTTTGCGTGTTGGGTGCGTCTTCAAAACCGACCCATTGATGCCGCGTCATAGCCATCGCGTTCAGCACTCCGCTTGTGCCGGCATACGCGGGGTTTATCGCCAGCGAGTTGAACATGTATTGGGTGTAAAGGGGGTCGTACTGTTGGGCGAAGATAAAATGGGTGCAAAGAAAAAAGAAGAAGAAA
>JAITVO010000201.1 GCA_031285765.1 Cytophagaceae bacterium
GCTGTTCAAATCAAAATAAGCTTCTTCCCGCCTTGCGGTAAGATTTTCCGGCAATATTCCGTTTTTTTCTTTTTGCTGATCTAACAGCACTTGTTTATAGGCATTCGTATTCATAACCGTAACATTTGCTACAGGCGTTGCGCGCAACACCTCTGCAAAGATATAAAGATTTTCCAAACTGCACTATTTCCCGTTTTTTGAACCATCCAACTGCACTATCTTCCGCATTCTACTCCCAATGAAATTCCCTACAACGGAAATTACGGAAAATACGATTGCATAAATCAGGGCGGAGTCATTATAAAAAATGAAAACTGTTGATAAAAACAAAAAGCCGACCAATAACGAATACAATATATTAAAACCATTTTTAACCCCATAAAATGCGGATATAATAAAGCAGGCGAAGGGTATTTCAATTAAAACTAAAATCATTTCATTAAACCAATACCTTGCAGCAATCGGGAGCACATAAAACGCAATTAAACAACAAAACAGATACGGCAACATTCTTTTCAGATTTATCACCGATCCGCTCTTGCTTTTAATGAATTTGTCGAAAATCATATACGCGATTTTTTAACATTGTTATTTCTCATGATATTTAATCTCTGTGTTGCAGGCACAATGCTGTATAACATTCCGGCTGTATGCGACGTGCGAGCGAAGCCCCGAAGCGCATACAGACTTGTTAGCGGTCGTGCATTTTGCCCTTTATCTTGGCCCAATAAATCTGTCGCCATTGAAATGTATCATGTGGTCGGGGTTCTCTGCAATCCATACCTCTGTTTCCCATGCAATATTCGCAATGTGTTTTTTAAACTCGGATTTGTCGGGAAATGCAGTCACATAAATTCTACCAACTTTAGAGTCTTTTAAAAAATCTTCCAATTCAAGCATTCGTTTCGGTGAAACAGGCCCATGTGAAGTTACTGCTTCAATTAAAAACAACCATTCTCTTTCTTCATCATAAATTACCACGTCTGGTAATTTGTTGTGTTCAGTAATGGGTATTCCGATTTTTTCAAGTTCTTTTTTGTCAATATGCAAATCTTTATTCGCCGTGTCGCCCAAATACAATACTTTTGCCCCACCTGCAAAACGAGGTGCGAATTGTTCTATTACGGCGGCTTGTACTTCGTTATGTTTTCCTGCAGATAATTTTATTTCTTTTCCTTCAAGTGTGACAGGAATCAATTCCTTTGACCGTTCCTTTTCGTATGTCTGTGTCAATGTTCCGACTTGTGAAATGAATGTTTTAACTGCAGATTTCCATTTTCCCGTATTGTATGTTTTGATAACGGAAAGAGCCTCGTTTGAAATAGCGTAATGAGCCTTTGGGCTATTCACAGGTAAGTCGGGTTCATCAGGGTTATAATCTGCAATTCGTCCTTGCACAAACTGGTGTAATACTTGTCGTCTGAAAGTTTCTCGTGTATTAGGAGCATAAGGTCTGCCGTAATTCTCGGCCACAAACGACATAATTCCTTTTGTTACACCTAAACTTTGACGGTTTGTTTTTGCCCAGTTGTCATTCTCTTTAATGTTGCACAATGCAAGTAACGTTAATGCCGACATTTCGTTCTGCTGGGCAGTTGGTAATCCCAATGCCTTCAAGATTTCTTGCGCCTCTTCAATTTTATTCATTATTCTAAAGCTTGTTTAATTCAAAAAAATCGTCAATAACCTTACTTACATTCTTCATTGAAAAGTTATTGAGTAATATTAATTTTTTGCCTATATCTTTTATAGTTTCCAAAGGGGGCAGACGCATTGCTCTAAGTTCTGTTGCACTCACGTTTACATTTCCGTTGAATGTTCTGAAATAAGAGTCAAAAAGATTACTGTTTAAAAGTGCTGCAATTCCCATTACTTCTGTTCTGCTCAAATGACCTTGAGGGCGATAAATATAATTCAGTTTGTTTTCGACACCAATGTAGCGTGGTGTTCCGGGTAGTGAAAAGTAAGGTGCTGCAACTAATCTGCTTTTATCATCTTTTGCGCTGAATCGCCTTAAAAAGATATAATTCCGATTGGGAATAAGATATGGTTTTGTTTGTTCACAAATTTGTATGTATTGCCCTTTATTGGTTTTCTGCAAAGGATAAATTATTTCCATTTTTGTTACATTATGAAGCCAATATAAAGACACCGTTTCGTTTTCAACAGTTTCCCTGATAAAATTTTCCATTCTGAAAGCAACAACAGGCCCCGTTGATATTTGTATATTATACTGACTCAAACTGCCACTCCACTTTTTAAACAAATCAATAATTGCTTCTTCTCTTGTGTTTGTGGGAAGATGTATGATTTTTTCTTTTGATGTTAAATCAATCAAATCTGTTTGCAAATAAATTGTCCGTTTGGACTGTTCAATATCCTGTAATCCGCTACACGTAGAAACAATTATTTGAGGTTCTTTTTCTTTGCCGCTTTTGGGCTTGGCTTTAAGTATCAGTGTTTCCTGCAATACACTATCCCTTGAAAAAGTATCCTTTCTGGATTCAAACAAGTGAATAAAATCTATTTGAACATGGTTGAAAAAGTAGTTACGAAATGAGTTAAAATACCGTCC
>JAITVO010000232.1 GCA_031285765.1 Cytophagaceae bacterium
AACTGTAAGTGGTTTATCTATCTTGAAAAATTAAACAATGCGTATATCAAACTATTACCTGTTGAACAAAACAGGCAACATACTCACAGCAACACAACAGATGTGCTGCGTAACATCAGTTAACAAAATGTTTTTACTGAAAAACATTAGCTGTTTTTGCCGATGATTTTCAGTAACAATGTATATGCCAATAACAATTTTCATAAAAACAGCATAACCATTACTACATTTTCCGAAGAGGTATATTATGGGAACCTCTAAAAACTCAAAGTTCGAGGCTTGCGAGGCGATAAAAGCGCAGGTTACATGAACGTAAATGAGCATTTTATCGTCCGAAGCATAACGAAGAAATTGGAGTTTTTAGAGGTTACCTTATATAAATTACTCTAACAAGGTTTAGGAGTGTGAGGCTAACAATATTTCGTGTACTTATTTTTTTAGAAACTATATGAAAGTATAGTCCCTGCGCAGCATGAGTTTTTAATTTTGAAGGAAATTTCTAAAAATTAAACTTTTGAAGCTTGCGATTGCAACGAAAGCGGAGTTTACTAAAGTAAATGAGCAGTTTTGTTGAAGGAGCCTGACGAGGAAAAAGCAGTTTTTAAAAGTTCCCTGAAATTATTCACACACAAACAATATTATCTCCCTCAATTTACTTATCTTTGCCCCTCGAAAATAATATCATTATTTCACAATAAACTATTAAAACGTAAATTTATGAGTAAGTTTTGGAAATATTTTTTGGCGGTTGTGATAGGCGGATTGGTGTCTGCCTTTATTATTACAATGGGAGTATTTTTACTGATGGGCGGCATTGTTGCTGCTTCGGGAAACAGCGAGGTAGTGGTGAAAAACAGTTCTATTTTGGTGATGGACTTAAACAGTCCTATTGCAGAACGTGCCGACAACGACCCTTTCAGCAATGTGATTGCTGAAATGATGGGACAACCAAAAATGGTGGGGTTGAACAAAATTTTGGCGTCTATCAAAAAAGCAAAGGAGGACGACAGAATTAAGGGTATCTACATGGAGTCGGGACTGTTGACTGCGGGATTTGCAACGATTGATGAAATACGCAATGCACTGCTGGACTTTAAAAAGTCGGGGAAATTTGTTTACAGCTTTGCGTCGATTTACACGCAAAAGGCATACTATCTGGCATCGGCAGCCGATAAGGTGTATTTGAATCCTTCGGGGATGCTTGAATTTAAAGGAATTGCTTCATCCCATACATTTTTTAAGGGAGCGCTCGAAAAACTCGGCGTAGAGGTGCAGGTGTTTAAATACGGACAGTTTAAATCGGCTGTAGAGCCGTTTATTCAGGATAAGATGAGCGACGCCAACCGTTTGCAGACCGAAACCTACGTCGGTTCGATATGGAATCATACGCTTAAAGGTATTTCGGCGTCGCGCGGGCTGGGTATTGATGCGCTCAACAAGATTGCGGACGATTTTGCGATGCTTCGCGATGATGATTATTTGAAAAACTGCGGATTGATTGACGGACTTGTTTACAAAGACGAGGTGCTTGATATGCTGAAAGAACTGGCGGGCACGGCAACCGATAAAGATCTGAACGCGGTTACAATTGGTCAGTATGCCGATGCAGCTGTTCCCAACATGAAAAAGAATGTTGCAAAGGATAAGATTGCAATCATTTATGCCGAAGGCGAAATTACCGACGGCGAGGAAGAGGGCGAAGGAATTGTGTCGGGACCGCTGTCGCGAACTATACGCAAAGCACGCCGCGACGAATCGGTAAAAGCCATCGTACTTCGCGTAAATTCGCCCGGAGGTTCGGGGCTGGCGTCGGAAGTGATATGGCGCGAAATGCAGCTGGCAAAAGAAGCGAAACCTGTTGTGGTTTCAATGGGCGACGTGGCGGCTTCGGGAGGTTATTATATTTCGTGCGCAGCCGATACTATTATTGCGCAGCCGAATACGCTGACGGGAAGCATTGGCGTGTTTGGCATGGTTCCGAATACAAGCGGACTAATGAAGAAAATCGGCGTTACAACCGACAGAGTTGTTACCAACAAGATGTCGGACTTGCCGTCGATTAACCGCGCTTTTACCGAAGAGGAGAAAGCGCTGTGGCAATCGTATGTAAATCATTTTTATGAAGTATTTATCGGGCGTTGCGCCGACGGACGCAAAACTACATCCGAATTGATTAACGAAGTGGGCGAAGGACGTGTATGGAGCGGCGAAAATGCCATCGCCATCAACTTGGTTGATAAACTCGGCGGCATCGACGATGCTATTGCAACCGCTGCCCGAATGGCAAACCTCGAAAATTACCGTGTTGTAGAAATGCCCGAAATGGTTTCGCCCTTTGAACGGATGATGAAAGAGTTGTCGGGAGGCGCCATTGCCAAAATAGAACGCGCAATGCTGGGCGAAGAATATCGCGTGCTGAAAACCATCAATACACTGAAATCAGGTAGCCCCATTCAGGCACGGATGCCCTACGAACTGTCAGTTTATTAAAGCAATTTTTAAATTGCGATTTTCGGTAACATGAACAGGATTGTCAGGATTAAATCGTCTTGATAATCCTGTTTTATCAAAATAATTCATGTTACACAAAATACATAAAATTTCGCAGCGACGAAACTTTATTAACCGCAGATTTTAATGGAAAGTTTGCTACACATGCGGTTAATAAAAGTATCGTCCTTGCGGGATTATTTTGCACTAATACAGTTGTGAAAACTCATACTTGTCCAACGTGGATGAATAAAATAGCCTGAAAAAGAGGCAAAAATGAATTAATTCGGTATAACAAGGCATTGTTGCACCGAATTAATTTTGTAATGTGCCACAATTAGACTTTAACATGCTAAATTAATTTTTTAATGTGTCCATTTACATGCAGATAATATATGGGTGTTATGTATGAGAGATGAGGAAATACCTAACGGCGTATGAAACATGTTTTGCGTAACAACAGTAATTAATTTAGTTGTGAATTTTTAGAAAACATAATGCTTTTCGTTAAGTTTTTGACTATGCAATAAACAATGTAAGTAGATGTTCATATAGTCTTATCAATCATGGGAAAGATAAAGAAATTAGAATTAACAGATGCGAAACGTGTGCATTTGGAGAAGGGCTTTCGCCATGGAACCAGCCACTGTTTTCGTATGCGTTGTCGTGC
>JAITVO010000245.1 GCA_031285765.1 Cytophagaceae bacterium
TTTAAATGATGTTTTTCCGCTTTCATATACGTTATACCAATGCTAACGGCAACTTTAGAATGGATGCGCGTCTTGTGAACTTTAAATATCATGCAGCTTAATTATGTGGACTTACTTAACGGCGGCAATCCAAATTCTATCAAATATTTTTTATTACAAAGACAGATAATTAAATCCGTGCTTTCCGCGTTATTCCGCGTTTTTTTTGCTCCTAAAATATTACCAATGTAAAAAATTACTACATTTGCCCCAAAATTGGGAAACATATTTCGTTAACAAATGAAATCAATCAAGCACGAAGGAGTTGTGGAAAAAGTGTCGGGACAGCATGTTAGCATCCGAATTACAAGCCTGTCGGCTTGCGCGGCATGTCATGCAAAATCGGCATGTACTGTGGCTGACTCGTCCGAAAAACTGATTGACATATATACTAAAGAGATGGTAAAAACAGGTCAACGAGTGATGATTGTGGGAAACCAAGCGCTGGGATTCAAAGCAGCATGGCTGGCGTATCTGTTGCCTGCGATTTTAGTTATCGCCGTTTTGTCTATCACTGTTTTCATCACCAACCACGAAGGGTTAGCAGGCATATTGGCGTTGGCGGTTCTTGTTCCTTATTTCACCATTTTAAAAATGATTAACAACCGTTTGAGAAAAACATTTTCATTTAAAATTGAACCAATAAACGAATAACAGTATGAACATTGTTTTGATAACAATTACAACATTAGGTGGATTAGGTGTTTTTTCCGCCCTGATCCTTTACTTTGCAGCACAAAAATTCAAGGTGATTGAAGATGCGCGAATTGATGATATAGAAGGAGTATTGCCGGCAGCTAATTGTGGCGGATGTGGTTTTCCCGGATGCCGTGCGCTTGCCGAAACGATGGTAAAAGCCGACGATATTTCGAGCCTCAACTGTCCTGTTGGCGGTGCCGATGTAATGGCAAAAGTAGCAGCGATACTCGGCAAAGAGCCTGCAAAAGCCGATCCGAAAGTAGCCGTTGTTCGATGCAACGGAACGTGCGATAACCGTCCGAAGCAAAACCACTATCAGGGAGCCGGTTCATGCGTCATTGCAACCGCCCTTTATGGCGGCGAATCAGGCTGTTCGTATGGATGCTACGGATTTGCCGACTGTGTAGCCGTTTGTAAATTCGACGCCATGTATATGGATAAAACCACCGGATTACCTGTTGTAATTGAAGAAAAATGCGTAGCCTGTGGTGCATGTGCCAAAGCGTGTCCTAAAAATATTATTGAACTTCGCAAAATAGGTATAAAAAGTCGCCGAGTATACGTAAGTTGCATGAACAAAGACAAAGGCGGAATTGCTAAAAAAGCCTGCGCCGCTGCCTGCATCGGATGTGGAAAATGTCAGAAAGTATGTACTTTTGATGCCATTACGCTCGAAAACAATCTTGCGTATATTGACTATAATAAATGTAAGATTTGCCGCAAATGCGTTGAAGTTTGCTCTACAAATGCAATTACCGAACTGAACTTTCCACCACGAAAACCAAAGACGGAAGAGTAATTCAAATAAGCATTAAGAGGGAAGACGCACTTTTTCTTAATTATTAAATCACAGCCCCGCAATCTTCTTAATCTCATGCAGCCGGTTGAGAGCGTCCATTGGTGTAAGGTTATTAATGTCGAGATTGGCTATCTGGTCGCGGATTTGTTTCAGAACAGGGTCGTCGAGCTGAAAGAAACTTAACTGGTAACCTTCGCGCTGGCGAGCAAGTTCTTTAACGGGTTTCGACAGTTGTCCGTGCCGGTGAGCGGTTTCGAGTTCTTTCAGAATACTTTCGGCGCGTTTCACCACACTTTTGGGCATACCCGCCATTTGCGCCACGTGAATGCCAAAACTGTGATTACTTCCGCCCGGAACCAGTTTTCGCAGAAAAATCACTTTGTTATCCACCTCTTTTACCGAAACATTGTAGTTTTTACATCGCTTAAACGACTCAGCCATCTCGTTTAACTCGTGATAATGTGTGGCAAACAGCGTTTTGGCTTTTGCTTTCGAATGCTCGTGAATGTACTCGACAATACTCCACGCAATTGAGATGCCGTCGTAGGTGCTTGTGCCGCGTCCAAGTTCGTCGAACAGAACAAGACTGCGGTCTGAAATGTTGTTGAGAATGCTTGCCGCCTCGTTCATCTCAACCATAAAGGTCGATTCGCCCTGCGAAATATTATCCGACGCGCCTACCCGCGTAAATATTTTGTCGATAACGCCAATGCGAGCCGATTCGGCGGGTACAAAACTGCCAATTTGCGCCAGCAGCACAATCAGCGCTGTTTGCCGCAGCAATGCCGATTTACCTGCCATGTTCGGTCCTGTTATAATAATAATCTGTTGCTTCGCGTCATCCAGAAATACGTTATTGGGAATATACGCCTCTCCTGCGGGCAGCTGCCGTTCGATAACCGCATGACGTCCAGCTTTTATGTCGATAACATCGGAGTCGTCCACCACAGGACATACATAGTTGTTTGTCCGCGCAAGCGTGGCAAAACCCGTCAGGCAGTCGAGCCGTGCCAGCAGCGTGGCATTTGCCTGAATTGCGGGAATAAATTCGGCTATAGCCGAAAGGAGCGAGTTGTAAAGCTCGGCTTCGAGCACAAGTATTTGCTCTTCGGCGCCAAGTATTTTCGATTCATATACTTTGAGTTCTTCGGTAATGTAGCGCTCGGCATTTACAAGTGTCTGCTTGCGAATCCAATCGGCAGGTACTTTGTTTTTGTGCGTATTGCGAACTTCGATGTAGTAGCCAAATACGTTGTTGAAACTCACGCGCAGGCTTGGGATTCCTGTGCGGTCGCTTTCGCGCCGCTGCAAATCTTCGAGGTAGTCCTTTCCTGTGTAAGCGATTTTACGCAATTGGTCTAACTCTTGCGAAACGCCGTCGCGAATAACGCCGCCTTTGTTGAGCGAGGCAGGCGGTTCGGGATGAATTTCGCGTTCGATGCGCTGAAATATTGATTCGCAAGTGTTCAGCTGTTCGCCAGTGCGGTTCAGTACCTCGTTTTCAGCGTCAAGGCAATGCTTTTTAATGGGCGCAATGTTAAGCAGAGCTTGCTTCAGCTGTACCATTTCGCGGGGCTGCAAACGTCCGGCAGCCACTTTCGATACAAGTCGTTCCAAATCACCTATTGGCAACAAATGGCGTTCGAGCGTGAACTTCAGGTCGGGCTGGCGAAAGAAATATTCGACCACGTTTTGCCGGTCGCGAATGGGATGAACATCCTTCAACGGCATCGAAATCCATCGCTTGAGCATACGGCTTCCCATTGGCGTCGAAGTTCTGTCCACAACGTCAATCAATGCTTTTCCGCCTTCGTTTACCGAACCGAAAAGTTCGAGATTGCGCACCGTAAACTTGTCGAGCCAAACATACTTCTCCTCCTCTATTCGCGAAAGCGCAGTGATGTGCGATATTTGACAGTGTTGCGTCAAATCCAGATAGTGCAGAATGGCGCCTGCGGCAATAATACCCAAAGCGAGATTCTGCACGCCAAAACCTTTCAGCGAGCCGGTTTCAAAATGCTTTAACAGACGGTCTTTCGCTGCGTCGCCGGTAAAAATCCAGTCTTCGAGCGGAAATGTATAATATTTTGTTCCGAATATTTCGTTAAACTCGCGTCGCTTATCCTTTTCAAACAGAACTTCTTTGGGTTTGAAGCCCGCCAGCAGTTTTTCGATGTGTTCGATGGTACCTTCGGCAACTAGAAATTCGCCCGTCGAAATATCAAGAAACGCAATGCCGCCATTTTTGGCATCGAAGTGTACGGACGCAAGGAAGTTATTTTCGCGATGTTCCAGAATATTTTCGCTGATAGTAACACCGGGCGTAACGAGTTCGGTAACGCCGCGTTTTACAATGGTTTTAGCCAACTTGGGGTCTTCGAGCTGGTCGCACACGGCAACGCGCTGACCGGCACGAACCAGCTTGGGCATATACGTGTCGATGGCATGGTGCGGAAAGCCCGCCAGTTCAACGTGCTGTGCCGTGCCGTTAGCCCGTTTGGTAAGAGTGATTCCCAATATTTCGGACACCTTGATAGCGTCTTCCGAAAAAGTTTCGTAAAAATCGCCCACTCTGAAAAGCAGAATCGCATCGGGGTGCTTCGCCTTGATAGCAGCATACTGCTTCATCAGCGGCGTTTGGACTATATTCTTTTGAGGCTCCACGAATTTTTATATTAGAATGTTTCAGCTTTTATAAATCGCGCAAAGATAAAAAAAAGCTATGGAAGTTGAGTGTGGGGCATGAAAAGTAGAAAATATTGTGGGGTGGAGGCTGTTCAAAAAGATCACAGATGACGCGGGACAGAATCGAAAATCCGAATAGCAGAGGAACACAGCCGTATTTTTTGGCAGATAATGCTACTTTTGCGGGCTTAAAAATAAAGAACTTATTTATCTTGATATTAAAAAGTTAAGAGGGCGTTTTAAAAATAAAACGGGAAGTTAAGTACGAGTTCATATTTATTTCACATATAAATACCTTTATATCTCTGTTTTGAGAAATATTACATTTTGACATATTATGTACAGTGTTTTCATACAACCATTTTGTGTCCCGTCAGGGACAGCATGTTGGTAGAAAATCGATATTACACCTCGTTGCACCGTCCCGTATGTGATGGTCTGTTGCGTACCTAAACGGCACATGGCGACGTGCTGCAACCGTCCTTTTACCAAAATTTCGTCCCATACGGGGCGACGGCGAACAGTATATCATCAATAGAATCGCTACTATAAGTATATGCTGCTTAATTATGAACAGTTACTTAATAACTCATGTTACGCAAAATACAATGTTTTAGCGCCGCCGCGATGTATTTGTACTCGCCCGATATACCATTGCGGTCGGAAAATGTGTATTTGCACTCGCCCGATATACCGTTGCGGTCGGAAAATGTGTATTTGCACTCGCCCGATATACCGTTGCGGTCGGAAAATGTGCATTTGCACTCGCCCGATATGCCGTTGCGGTCGGAAAATGTGTATTTGTACTCGCCCGATATACCGTTGCGGTCGGAAAATGTACATTTGCACTCTGCAAACATACCGTTACGGCTTAAAACTATATGACTGAATTGCCAAACAATATATTCAACTATTTATTGTTAAGTAAGTGATCATAATTAATTCACATTATCCTGCATCGGCAATGGGGCATGCCCCATTGTTGCTTCTGTTCGCAAATCAATTTTATTTGAGTACTTACTTATGTGAAATAATTATGAACATCTACTTA
>JAITVO010000370.1 GCA_031285765.1 Cytophagaceae bacterium
GAACCTCTAAAAACTCCAATTTCTTCGTTATGCTTCGGACGATAAAATGCTCATTTACGTTTATGTAAACTGCGCTTTTATCGCCTCGCAAGCCTCGAACTTTGAGTTTTTAGAGGTTCTCTTAGGCTAAATTTTTGTCAACCTTATTTATGAAAGGACATTGCATTAATCATTAATTCATTAACCATTGAGTACAGGAGTATTAGGAAAGCAGGTTGAGTATCCGAAGTGTTATTCGCCTGATGTTTTGGAGGCGGTTCCGCGTTATTTGAACCGCGAAATATACGGTATCAGGGAGGAGCAGCTTCCTTTTTGTGGTGTTGATGTGTGGCATGCTTACGAATTGAGTTTTTTGACGCTGAAAGGGCTTCCGGTTACAGGTGTTTTAAAGATGGTTATTCCCTGCAACTCACCGTTTTTAGTGGAAAGCAAATCATTAAAACTCTATCTCAACTCCTTTAATATGGAGCAATACGGCGATACACCGTGCGACGGGCTGGCGATAATTCTCAACCATATCAGGCAGGACGTGGAGCGCCTTTTGAAATGCAGCGTAAAACTCTCTTTTTTCGATAAAATGGACGACGCGCCGAAATATGATTTCGGGGATTATCTCCTTTTGGAATATGATGATTCTGTACAAAATACTATCTTTACACACTATACCGAAACGCCCGAACTGTTGGAGGGCAACTTAATCCATCGCAACGAAATAAAAGTTGGCACCCATTTACTGCGCAGCAACTGCAAAATAACCCGGCAGCCCGACTGGGGAAGCGCTTTTATCTGCATAAAAGGCGCGCGCATCCCTGCTTATGACAGTTTGCTTCGGTACATTGTATCCATTCGTAACGAGAATCATTTTCATGAAGAGATATGTGAGATGATTTACCAGCGGCTGTGGACACTCTTTGAGCCTGACCAACTTATGGTTGCCTGCATCTACACGCGACGCGGCGGGTTAGACATATCGCCTGTAAGGAGCAGTTGCCCCGAATTACACCCCAATTTTTTGTTGAACCCCGATGTGATGACGATGAAACTGTTGAGGCAATAGTTTTTACCGCATCGGAAAATACATGTTTGTACTTTGTGGGATGTAGAAACTGCGAAAATGTAGAAATTGAAAGATAGAGAGAAATGTAGAGCTGATATTCTTCATTCTTCCATTCTTCAATTCTTCAATTTTCCTTCATCATCCCAATCCGCATCACATTTGTTTCAAAGTCTTCGCGGGGAACCGATGCTTTGTTCCGAACTTTGGTGCGGTAGTTATAAATAGTATTGACGGGATAACGGAGGAAATGAGCAATTTTTGTGCTGTCGGTAATGCCAAGTCGAATCAGTGCATAAATACGCAATTCGGTGTTGAGAAGTTCTTTGTGTTTCGGAACAATCCTTTCGTTTTCGTGCAGCAGTGCATTCAGACTGTTTACAAAATTAGGGAAAAGCTGTAAAAACGACCGGTCGAAATCATCGTAAAATTCCCGCAAGTCGTTTTCCAAAGACTGTTTCGATTTTATCATTTTGTACAGTTCGTCCACTTTGCCGGTCGAAGCCATCCTGTCCAACTGTTTGCGAAAATTTTCCAGTTTGTCGAGATAATCCGAACACTGGTCGAGGTAGCGTCCGAGGTATTCCTCTTTTAAATGGTTCGATTCCAAAAGGTTTTTGTTCACTTCCTCCATTCGATGATTGGTTTCCTGCAAATCGTGATTCAGCACATTCAGTTTTTCGTTGGCTTCGAATAGTGACCGGCGCGCCCTGCTCAACTTCCGCATTTGCGCATACACATACGCTACAGCTGCACTCAAAAACAGCATCAGCACACCAATACACGTCATCAAAATCAACAATCGCCGGTTTTGCGCCTGTACACGTTCCTGATATGCCTTTTCGATAATGGGGAACACCTGCGAAACCTCGACCGCACGCAAATGGGTATTGCTGAAACTTGCATCATTGAGCGACCTGTGAATATACTGATAAGCCCGCTTTATGTCGTTTGTTTCGTAACACGCCATTGCCAGTGCGTGCAGCGACATATTTTCCTTGATAGCGTTTTTGATGTCGGCGATTGCAGAAATGGCAAAATATTTTTTTTGATTGTCGTAATCGCCCATACGCCGGTAGGTATCGCCTATTTTGTACGAAAGCATGGCGCGCCAGTGCGTATCTTCTCTGTTTTGTTCCAACACTTTTATCAAAACATTCAGCGCTTCGTTGTAATGCGTGTTTTCGACAAGTATTTCGGCATAATTGGTTTTATAGCCTTCTGATTCGGGTTCATAAAGCTGCATCAGTGTATCGCGGAATATTTTATATTTCTCGAAATACGAAGACTTGTTTGAGTAATATTCAAATAACTGTTTATATGTTTCGTAATATCTCACTTTAAGTGAAATTGGCATATCATCCGTCATAGGAATTGACTGCAAAAGTTGCTGTGCTTCGATAAACCGCAGCGAGAGCGAATACAAAAGCGATAAGCTGATTTTTGATTCGTAAAGCCATATTTTTTCACTGATTTTTTCAGCCAGCCTGATACAATGCTGGGCATACACGATTGCCGAATCTGCAATAAACGGTTTGTACTCAGCAACCAGCCTCGAACTGATATTGTAAATCTGTTCGTCGGTAATATTCGGAAGGGCGAGCATTCTTTTATAGTCGGCAATTTGCTGTTCTTTCTTTGCCATGTATTGATTGTTATCAATAATTACCGCATCAAGCACGCGAAAAAGAGAATCCAATTCGTAATTTTTCGCATGTGTATATAGTGGTACCGTATTGATAAAAACAACGATAAGCGCCAGTTTTTTCATGTGAAGTTGCTTTTTTGAACTGTTTTAAAAAGTTTCAAATATACGAAAAATACAGTATCAAACAGTTCCTGACAGACTTTTTAAGGTTATGGGAATCTCTAAAAATTCCAATTTCTTTGTTATGCTTCGGACGATAAAATGCTCATTTACGTTCATGTAAACTGCGCTTTTATCGCCTCGCAAGTCTCGAACTTTGAGTTTTTAGAGGTTCCCTTATGATATTGTAAAAACCATCAACCTTATATGAAACTCATATTACGCAAAACTTTCACAAAGTCATGCAATGCAGATATTTTTTTATGATTTTTATTAGCTTTTGAAATTGCTGCTAATGTTATTCGATTGTAAACTAATTACATTCGGTTTTTAAGAAAAATACTAAGGCGTGCATATTTGATTTAAGATGCTGCGAGATTGAAAAAAAATATCTACTTTTGAAACCGCAATATTTAATATGTAAGTAACATTTAATTATATAAATCATGAATATACCCGAAGTTTTAAAGTACACCAAAGACCACGAGTGGGTCGAAGTAAAAGGAAATATTGCCACAGTAGGCATTACCGATTTTGCACAGGGCGAATTGGGTGATATTGTTTTTGTTGAAATTGAAACCGAAGGCGAAGACCTTGACAGGGAGGATGTTTTCGGCACCATTGAAGCAGTAAAAACAGTTTCGGACCTTTATATGCCTCTTTCAGGAAAAGTAATTGAGGTTAATCCCGATTTGGATGGACAGCCCGAACTTGTCAACAAAACTCCTTACGAAGGAGGCTGGATGATAAAAATCGAAATCTCTAATCCCGATGAAATCGGTCAACTTCTTTCTGCCGCTCAATATAAGGAGCTGATTGGGTAAAATATTTCTTAATAAATAGAGTAGGGTGTTTCTCAATTGTGGAACACCCTTTTTTTGGTCAGCAGAGGTATGATACACTTTGTCCGGCGCTTTCATGCTTCTGCAAACGAGTGCAGCAGGCAAAACAGTGTAATGAATCTCAAACAGCATTGATTTGCGAACAGAATCAACAATGGGGCATGCCCCATTGCCGGTGCAGGACGGCAGTTGCACCAGCAACATAAACCTCTGTTATTTGCAATTCATCTCCTGTTGAGTATAATCTGTATAAGATATGAATCAGAAATTAATTTACACTAAAGGGAACCACAAAGAGTACAAAGTTTTTTACAAAGGATCCTGTGTCTTTGTGTGCCTTGTGTGTTCTTTGCGAACTTTGTGGTAAAAGATAGTATCAATTAATTTATGTTGGGTGCTTAACTCTGCAATGTATTGCTTATTGGAGCGTAATGGTTAGTGAAGTAACATGCCGTATTGTAATTATATCCAAAATATTATAAATGCTCTATTCCCAATAAAAAATTTCTTCCATTTTTATTTTCAGTTCTCATCCATATAAACTACTTTTGCGGCGCTAAACAAATGTTTGAAACGAATGTTTAATACCAGAAACACAACTGATGTACAGCGGCGCATACTGACGGCGGCAACTGATTTGTTTATCCGCAATGGTTTCAGGGCGACGAGTGTACGCGATATTGCAGCGGCGTCGGACGCAAGCGTGGCAATGGTGAATTACTATTTTCGCTCTAAATATACTCTTTTCGAGATGATATTTGAAGATGCACTTGATGCGCTGTTTGAACGGGTTTTTAAATCTCTTCATTCCGAACTTCCGTTCTTTGAACTGCTTGAAGCATGGATTAACTCGTACTACGAAATATTGATGGAATATCCGCAACTTCCTATTTTTATTCTGAACGAAATCAATCAAGACCCGAAACAGCTGATGTCGCGCATGATGAAACGTGAGCCGTACAGCGTGTACCGTCTGCTCGAAAAAAGAATTAACGACGAAGCCCAAAAACAGCTGATACGCGAAACGCCTGTTCACGATTTTATCCTGAATATGCTGTCGCTGTGCGTATTTCCGTTTATGTTTCGCAATTTGGCAACATCACTTACAGGCGCGTCGAACGACGACTATAATGATATGCTGAACGAACATAAAAAATATGTGGTTACATTTATTATTAATGCACTCACCCCTCCCCCAAAGCGAGGGGTGAATGAAGCAGCCTTTAGCTCCTTCTCTTGTGAAGAAGTGTTGACTTAAATGTCTAACTTTTTGTTAAGCAAAAAACAAACTTAATTAAATAGAAATACAGTTGTCTTCACCTCTCTCCAATGGAGAGAGGTGTTTAAAAATAAAATATATGTCAAGCGAAAAACAAACCGATAAAATGGAATTACAGCTGTCGTCTTCAGCATCCTCTTCTTTGGAGAGGGTGAAAGGAGAGGTATTTGCCTACAAAATAGGAGTCGATGCAGGCTCCACAACTCTAAAACTGATTATTCTCGACAGCGCTAACGCGGTTGTTTATAAATCATACACGCGCCACAAGGCGAACATTGGCAATGTGTTTAAAGAGGAGTTGCGGAAAGTTGCCGAAAAGTTCCCTGATGCGCGGTTTTCAATCAGCATGACAGGCTCGGCGGGCATGGGAATTGCCGAGCGCACAGGCATCACATTTGTGCAGGAGGTGGTTGCGTCCATCGAAGTGGTCAATAATATTTATCCCGAAACCCGCACGCTCATTGACCTTGGAGGCGAAGACGCCAAGATTGTTTTCTTTGGCAAGGCAAAGCAGCCCGACATCCGCATGAATGGCAGCTGTGCGGGCGGAACTGGCGCTTTTATCGACCAGATGGCTGATTTAATGCACTCGTCGGTTGAAGAGTTGGGACGACGCGCCTTGTGTTACGAAAAAACTTATCCTGTAGCATCGCGTTGCGGCGTGTTTGCAAAGACCGACGTGCAGAATCTGATTTCGCGCAATGTGCCGTCAGCCGATGTGTCGAAATCTATCCTGAACACCGTTGCGCTGCAAAGCATTACCTCGCTGGCTCGCGGACACGAAATTGAACCTAAAATACTTTGCATTGGCGGACCATTAACTTTTATTCCCGCTTTGCGCGAATCGTTTAAGGAACTGCTCAATATTCCCGACGACGAATTTATATTGCCCGAAAACGGCGAATATTTCCCCGCTTGGGGCGCCGCACTGCATAAAGACGAGAACGGAATTGTATTCGACGACATTATTTCGCTCGCCTCAAAACTCGAAGCATCGGGGTCGGAGCGCAAAGACACGCTGCCCGTACTTTTCGGAAGCGAAAAAGAGTATGCTGACTGGCAAGCAAACCGCAAGGTGAAACCCCTCAAAATGCGTGAACTTGCCGTTGGCGAAACAGTCAGCTGCTTTTTGGGTATCGACTCAGGCTCCACTACTACTAAAATATTGGTGATGGACGAAGAAGACTCCATCATTTACAGTTTTTATGCGCCCAATCAGGGCAATCCGCTCAAGAAAGTGGTGGAAGGCATCAAAAAGTTTTACGACCTGTGCGAGGAAAAGGATGTTTCGTTGAATTTTCTTTCGTCAGCGGTAACAGGTTACGGTGAAGACTTGGTAAAATCGGCGCTTTCGCTCGATTACGGCATTGTTGAAACGATGGCGCACCTTTCGGGCGCACAGTACGTTGCCCCCGAAGTGTCGTTTATTCTCGACATTGGCGGGCAGGACATCAAATCCATTTTTACGCGCAACGGCGTTATCTCCAATATTGAATTGAACGAAGCGTGCTCGTCGGGTTGCGGCTCGTTTTTGCAGAATTTTGCCTCAACGATGAACATGACGCTCGAAGAGTTTACGCGAGCCGCCTGTCTGTCGGAGTATCCGAGCGATTTGGGTTCGCGATGCACCGTTTTTATGAACTCGAAGGTAAAACAGTCGTTGCGCGAAAACGCGGGATTGGGCGACATTGCCGCAGGACTTGCGTATTCGGTAGTAAAAAACTGTCTGTTTAAAGTTCTTAAAATATCGAACCTCAAACTGCTGGGCGAACACATCGTGGTGCAGGGCGGAACATTCCGCAACGACGCTGTTTACCGTGCTCTCGAACTCCTTTCGGGAAAAACCGTCAGTTCAACCGACCGCCCCGAACTGATGGGTGCGCTTGGAGCCGCACTCTACGCCCAAAAAATGTGGAACATCGACAATAAAGCGACTGCCTTTACAGGAGCCGAACCGTTGCCCGACGTTGCCGCCATCGAAACGCGCGAACTGCAATGCAAAGGCTGCACCAACAAATGTACCGTGTTGCGTTTCAGCTTCCGAAACGGAAACACCTGCTATGCGGGCAACAAGTGCGAAAAGGTTTTCTTTAATAAAAACAACGCGACTGCCAAAGGTTTCAATGCTTTCGACCGTAAAAACGAAATACTTTTTAACCTTACCGATAATAATAAAGAGAATCGTACCAACAGAACGCGAATCGGAATTCCACGTGTGCTGAACATTTTCGACAACTATCCATTTTGGCACACGCTATTGAACGAAAGCGGCTTTGAAGTAGTACTTTCGCCCGAATCGACCATCGAACTTTTCCGCAAGGGAGCAGGCAGCGTGATGAGCGACAACATCTGTTTTCCCGCAAAGCTGGTTCACGGACACATCCACGAGCTGGTTGAGCAAAAGGTAAACCGCATTTTTTACCCCGTTATCCCCAAAGAAGAGAAGGAGTTTGAGCGTACCACCAACTCGTACAACTGCCCTGTAGTGAGCGGTTATCCCGATGTGGTGCGCAGCGCAATGGAACCCGAAGAAAAGTTCGGTATTCCGTTCGATAAGCCAATCATCACCTTCAACAGTGATGCGGCGTTGGAAAAATCGTGCCGCAAGTATCTCTCGTCGCTTGGTGTACACAAAAACGTTATTACAAAAGCCGTTACAAAAGCCATCGCCGCAAGGCAAAAAACAAAATCGCTGCTGCGCGACAGTCAGCGCGAGCAGTTGGACAAAGCCGTTGCTGCAGACGAAATTGTGTTCATCGTGGCAGGACGTCCGTACCATGCCGATTCGCTGATTCAGCAAAAAGTAGGGCAAATATTGACCGATCTTGGCGTTCATGTGTTTACCGATGATGTGTTTCGTCATGAAGAGAGCGAAGGCTTTTCGCGCCTCAACATGATTTCTCAGTGGTCGTATCCCAACCGTGTGGTGCAGGCAGCGCTCGAAGTGGCGCAGCTTCCGCAAAATGTGCAATTAGTGCAGTTGAACTCGTTTGGTTGCGGCCCCGACTCGTTCTTTATGGACGAAATCGGCGAAATACTTAAGAGTGCAGGTAAAAATCATACAATATTAAGGATTGATGAAATAGCAAGTCCTGGCTCAATCCGTTTGAGGCTGCGATCGCTGGTCGAATCATTGAAAACCATTCATACCGAAAAGAAGACGCACACATCGCCTTACGCAGGCTACAATGTGCCTTACACCGAAGACGACCGTAAAAAGACCATCCTTCTGCCTTGGTTTGCCGATTTTTTGTCGCCGTTTCTGCCTGCACTTGGCGATTTGATTGGCTACAAGGTGGTAAACCTGCCGCGTTCGTCCAAACAAAGCGCCGACATTGGGCTGCAATACGGACACAACGAAGTGTGCTATCCTTCCACGCTCGTTTTGGGCGATATTATTTACGGATTGCAGTCGGGCAACTACGATTTGAGCAATGTGGTGGTTGCCATTACGCAAACGGGTGGACAGTGCCGTGCCACAAACTATGTGGCGCAAATAAAAAGCGGACTGACCAACGCAGGCTTCTCCGATATACCCGTTATTGTGCTTGCCACAGGCGATGTATATCAAAACGAGCAGAAGGCGTTTCGTATTCCTGTTGCAAAAATCGCCAATCTTGCCATTCATATTGTGCTTTACAGCGATGCTTTGCAGCAGATGTTCAACGCCGTTTCGATACGCGAGCAAAACAGCGGCGAAACGCAGCGGCTCTTCGACTTCTACATTGAGCGTGGCGTGGAGGCAACACGCAAAAACGATTCGAAACTGATGTTCGATTACCTGCGTCAGGCTGTCGCCGATTTCAACCGAATCGCTGTGCATGAACGCGAATATACATCCATCGGATTAATTGGCGAAATTTATTTGAAATACAATAATTACGGACAGGCGCACATTTCGGAGTGGCTGCGCTCGAAAGGCATGGAAGTACTTTCGCCGCCGCTGCTTGATTTCCTTACGCAATATTTTGTCAATTCGGAAATCAACGACAAGCACGGCATCAGCACCACCAGCCGCCTGTCGAAAATGCTACTCAAGCCAGCCCTTTGGAGCTGGGTAAGCAGCAAATCGATGAAATCGGAGCGTATCATGAAGCATTTTCGCTACTATCATCCGTCGGAATCTATCTACACAAAGGCAAAATATGCCGCCGACATTCTGAGCCTCTCCAATCAGTTTGGCGAAGGGTGGGCAATAGCCGCCGAAGTGTCGCACTATGCGCGGCACGGCATCAACAAAGTAGTATGTGTACAGCCCTTTGGCTGCATTGCCAACCACATTGTAGCCAAAGGTATCGAAAAGCGCCTCAAACGCTTCTATCCCGACATGAACCTCCTCTACCTCGACGTGGACGGTGGCGTAGCCGATGTGAATCTGCAAAATCGATTGCACTTTATGATAAGTTGAGGGTTGCCTTGAATTGCAATTTTAATAAAATTTACAAGATGGACAGAATTAAAATAAAACAGGTAGTTCTTTTGTGTATCATAGTTCTATGGATTATTTAAAATTTGAATCAATAGTGAGTTCTTCTTTCAAAAATCGTCCGGTGTGGCTTGTCTCCATGCTGGCTATTTCTTCGGGTGTGCCGGTAGCAACGATGCGTCCGCCCTGCTGTCCGCCTTCGGGACCGATGTCGATAATGTAATCGGCGGTTTTAATTACGTCAAGGTTGTGCTCAATTACGATAACGGTATTGCCGCGCTCCACAAGTTTGTTGAGTACTTCGAGCAGTACGCGGATGTCCTCGAAATGAAGCCCTGTAGTTGGCTCATCGAGAATATAAACAGTTTGTCCGGTATCTTTTTTTGCTAGTTCCGAAGAGAGTTTTACGCGCTGCGATTCGCCGCCACTCAGCGTGGTGGACGACTGCCCCAATTTGATGTATCCTAGCCCCACCTGTTGCAGCATTTTTAGCTTTATGATGAGGGATGGAACGTTTTCGAAGAACTCTACTGCCTGATTGATGGTCATATCCAGTACGTCGCCAATGGATTTGCCCTTGTAGCGTACTTCAAGCGTTTCGCGATTATAGCGCCTGCCGCCACATTCGGGACATTCGACCATTACATCAGGCAAAAAATTCATCTCAATAACCTGTGCGCCGCCTCCCTTGCAGGTTTCGCACCGTCCGCTTGACATGTTAAACGAAAAACGTCCGGGCTTGTAACCACGAATTTGCGATTCGGGCAACGAAGAGTAAAGTTTTCTGATTTCGTCGAACAATTTTGTGTAAGTGGCAGGGTTCGAGCGCGGCGTACGTCCTATGGGCGACTGGTCAACATCCACCACTTTGTCGATATACTTCAGCCCCGTAACGTCTTTGTAAGGAAGCGGGTCTTTGATGGCTCTGTAAACGTGGCGGTTCAGGATAGGATAGAGCGTACTGTTAATCAGCGTTGATTTCCCGCCTCCCGACACGCCTGTAACGCAAATAAATGTACCAAGCGGAAACCTGACGTCTAAGTTTTTCAGATTGTTTCCCGTTGCACCAAAAATTTCAATAAAGTTTCCGTTGCCTTTTCGACGATTTTTGGGGATGGCTATCTTTTTGCGGCGGTTCAGGTAGTCGCCGGTAAGCGTTGGCGCTTTCAAAATATCGTCGGGCGTTCCCTGCGCCACAATTTCGCCACCAAAGCGTCCCGCGTAGGGACCCATATCCACAATATGGTCGGCTTCCATCATCATATCGCGGTCATGTTCAACCACAATGATTGAATTACCGGTATCGCGCAGTCGTTTGAGCGACGTAATCAAACGGTGATTGTCGCGTTGGTGAAGCCCGATGCTCGGTTCGTCAAGTATGTAAAGCACATTCACTAATTGCGAGCCAATTTGCGTGGCAAGCCTGATGCGCTGGCTTTCGCCGCCCGACAGCGACACGCCGCCGCGATTTAGCGACAGATAATTCAGCCCCACATCAAGCATAAAACCGAGCCGCGATCGAATTTCCTTCAGTATTTCTGTTGCAATGGCTCTTTGTTTAGCGTCAAGGCGATCTTCGAGTCCCGCAAACCAGTCGTTCAGCAAGTCCAAATCCATCCGCGAAAGCTCCGCGATATTTTTCCCATCAATATAAAAATGAAGTGCCTCCTTATTCAAACGCCGCCCGTTACATTCGGGGCACGTAATCTCGTTGATGTACTGATTTGCCCACTTTCGCGCCTTCTCCGAAGTGTCGTTTTCCTGCTGGTCAACAATATATTTTATGATGCCATCGAAACTCAAAAAGTAGTTTGTTGAAGTTCCCAGCGGCGTATTCTTCAGTATCACAGGCTCGCTTGAGCCGTGAAGAATCACATCCAATCCATCTTCTGGAATTTCGCTGATGGGCGTTTTCAGCGTAAAACCGTACTTTTCGCCAATGGTTTCGAGTTGCCAGAATATAAGCGCATTTTTGTATTTCCCCAAAGGGTCGATGCCGCCGTCGCAGATGCTCATTTCAGGGTTGGGAATAATTTTGTTCATATCCACCTCGTCAATTGTACCCAAGCCTTTGCACTTAGGGCACGCGCCTTGCGGCGAATTGAACGAAAACGAGTGCGGCGCAGGCTCGTTGTACGAAATACCCGACGTGGGACACATCAGCAGGCGACTGAAATAGCGAGCATCGTCCGAATCTTTTTCCATCACCATAATCGTATTTTTGCCCTGTTTCATTGCCATGCGCACCGATTCTTCGAGCCGTTTGCGGTCTTTGCTGTTCACCTCGCTTAATTTGTCGATAACCACCTCAATAAAATGGTTTTTGTAACGGTCGAGCTTCATGTTGTACACTATTTTTTGGATAGCACCGTCAACGCGCACATCCATAAAGCCCTTTTTGCGAATTTGTTCAAATAATTCCTTGTAATGCCCCTTGCGTCCACGCACCATCGGCGAAAGAACGTAAATACTCTTTCCTTCAAATGTGGATAGAATCAGGTCAATAATTTGCGTGTCGGTATATTTTACCATCTTTTCGCCCGTAACATACGAGTGCGCTTCGCCGGCGCGGGCAAAAAGCAGACGCAGAAAGTCGTAAATCTCTGTAATCGTTCCAACAGTAGAGCGCGGATTTTTGCCCGTTGTTTTTTGTTCGATGGAAATCACAGGACTTAGTCCGGTAATCTTGTCCACATCGGGGCGCTCCATATTGCTCAAAAAGTGGCGAGCGTACGCCGAAAATGTTTCGATATATCTCCGCTGTCCTTCGGCATAAATGGTATCGAACGCCAGCGATGACTTTCCGCTTCCGCTCAAACCCGTAATTACAACAAGTTTATTTCTGGGAATAGTAACATCAATATTCTGAAGATTGTGTACCCTTGCCCCCATCACGTCGATTTCGTAGTAACCGGCAACGTTTTCCTGTACTGTTTCTTTTTCCGACATCTGTAAAATTTTTATGCCCGCAAAGGTACAAAAAAGATGGGGTTTTAGTGGATATACTCAAACAGAATTGATTTGCGAATAAAAGCAACAAGGGGATTAATCCCCTTGTCAATAAATAAAACTGAACAGTTAAAAGTGGAATACTCGGTTATTTGCAAACCATTTTTGTTTGAGTATATCTTCATTCATGATACACAATGTTTATTTTTTTAAGAGCCTTTAAAAGGCTTAATTTTCATAAGAACAGGCGAGCAAAGCCTTGCCTGCAGAGAATGATATACCCGTTTTTCTTCCTGAAAAGGCAGAACATTCAAAACAAAATACTATTATTCTACCTGTTCGGACTGCAAACACGCCAAAACCCTAACAGGGTTGCAAACACATTGTTAAACCTCTTCGGAAAAATGTAATAATAATTTTGTAGAAGCGTTGCACTCAATGCCATACGGCACAACATCAATTGCTAATGACTAAATCCGTTTCCTGTCGAAATGTGTAACATCTGCAAATGATATAAATAATGTAAATAATGTAAATCAATTATACTTACCTGCTTATATATTCTATCTTTGCACCTTTCTTTTAAACACCTTTTTCAATTGAAATACGAAATCATACTCAGGCTTTTACCGAAAGATGCGTCCGACGATGCGCTGATAAAGGCTGCTGTTGCCAAACAGTTGAACATCCCCGCAAGAGAAATTACGGAAATAAGCATTCGCAAGCGTTCAATCGACGCACGACATTATCCGGTAAGCGTGCAGTTGCATGTTGAGGCTTATACCGGTAAAGTTGAAAAAGAGCCACCATTGCACGTGCCGAACTATCGCAATGTTTTAGGTGCATCCGAAGTTGTTGTGGTGGGAGCAGGACCGGGTGGACTTTTTGCCGCGCTGCGCCTTATTGAACTCGGACTGAAACCCATCGTAATAGAACGTGGAAAAGAGGTGAGTGAACGTAAAAAAGACCTTGCGCAGTTGAACAGAAACAATCCTGTTAATCCCGAATCGAATTACGCATTTGGCGAAGGCGGCGCAGGAACTTTTTCAGACGGAAAACTCAATACGCGAAGCAAAAAACGCGGCAGTTTTGAACGAATACTCGAAATACTGCACTTTCACGGGGCCGACAGCGACATCCTAATTGACGCACATCCGCACGTAGGTACCGACCGTTTGCCGCAAATCATTAAAAACATGCGGCAAACGATTGTTAATGCTGGCGGCGAAGTATTGTTCAATACACGAATGACCGATATTATTGTTGAAAACAACACATGCAAAGGCATTGTTACCGCAAAAGGTGAAACCATTGCTGCCCGCGCTGTTATTCTTGCCACAGGACACTCGGCTCGTGATGTTTACGAACTGCTTTACAAAAGAGGTATCGACATTGAGTTCAAACCATTTGCGATGGGTGTGCGCGTTGAACATCCGCAGGAACTGATTGACCGTATTCAGTATCACAATCCGCAGGAACGCGACGAATATTTGCCGCCAGCCACTTATGCTTTCACCTGTCAGTCGGGCGAAAGAGGCGTTTATTCGTTTTGCATGTGCCCCGGCGGGCATATTGTTCCGGCAATGACCGACGGCGACCAAATGGTTGTTAATGGTATGTCGGCTTCGCAGCGAAATTCGCCATTTGCCAACAGCGGCATTGTGGTCGAAATAAGATGCGAAGATGTTCCCGATTTCGATAAATACGGAACACTTGCCGGTTTAATGTATCAGCAGCAAGTTGAACAGAATTGCTTGCGAGCAGGCGGTCGGCACATTACAGCGCCGGCGCAGCGGTTGACCGATTTTGTAAACCGACGTCTATCATTCGATTTGCCGGCATGTTCCTATCTGCCCGGAATTGTGTCGGCGCCGTTGCACTTCATTTTACCCGAAGGAATTTCGACAAGGCTTCGCGATGCTTTTAAAACATTCGGACGCCGAGCAAAAGGTTTTTTGACCAAAGACGCCGTTGTAGTAGGAACAGAATCAAGAACATCGTCGCCCGTGCGAATACCGCGCAACGCCGAAACATTGCAGCACATCCATATCAAAGGGCTGTTTCCTTGCGGTGAAGGCGCGGGATACGCAGGAGGCATTGCCTCGTCAGCTATCGACGGCGAACGGTGCGCCGAAAAGTGTGCGGAAATTAATGGTTTGCGTAACATCAATTAGAAGAAGTTTTTTATAGCATCAAGCAAACCTAAACAACCTGCACTTGATTATCACCCAAAATCTTGACTAAAATCATTCCCCTGCATCAAATAATACACCATCTTTGCACCCTGATTTTTATAAAAATATTATGGACAATTTATTTATTATATCTCCCGCCGACCTCACGTATGGCGATGTTGATGCTATTCTTTTTAATAATAAAAAACTTGCGTTGTCTGACGAATCGAAACAGCAGATTAACATCTGCAAAACGTGGCTCGACCGTAAACTTGCCGAAAGCAAAACGCCAGTATACGGAATCAATACTGGATTTGGCGCGTTGCACAACATTTCTATCTCAAACAACGACCTGAGCCTCCTTCAGGAAAACCTTGTTATCAGTCATGCCTGCGGACTGGGCAATGAAGTACCGCGCGATGTGGTGAAACTGATGATGCTGCTCAAAGTTCATGCCTTGAGCAAAGGAAAATCGGGCGTACAGCTGCAAACCGTTGAACGGCTTATCGAATTTTTCAATAACGACATTATTCCCGTTGTTTACGAACAGGGTTCGCTGGGCGCGTCGGGCGATTTAGCTCCGCTGGCGCACCTTTTTATTCCACTCATTGGCAAAGGCGAAGTACATTATAAAGGCGAAAGGCGCGATGCAGCTTCGGTGTTAAGCGAACTTGGCATGAAACCCGTAAAACTCGAAGCCAAAGAAGGACTTGCGCTGCTCAACGGCACGCAGTTTATGAGCGCTCACGGCGTATTTGTTCTGCTGAAAGCTTTCCGCCTGTTAAAGTATGCCGACGTTATTGCGGCGCTTTCGCTCGACGCTTTTGACGGTCGCATCGACCCGTTTATTGAAGCGCTCCACGTTATTCGTCCGCACAAAGGACAGCTCCAAACAGCAAAAAACATCCGCGCCCTGCTCAATGGAAGCGAACTGATAGCCCGCAGCAAAAAGCACGTACAGGATCCCTACTCGTTTCGATGCATACCACAGGTACACGGCGCTGTAAAAGATACGGTCGAGTATGTTTCAAAAGTTGTTCTCACCGAAATCAATTCAGTTACCGACAATCCAATGGTATTTCCCGACGAGGAGATGATTGTATCGGGTGGAAACTTCCACGGCGAACCACTGGCGCTGGCTTACGACTTTTTAGGCATCGCCCTGAGCGAACTGGCAAGCATATCGGAACGACGCACTTACCGTTTGATTTCGGGCGAACGCGAACTGCCCGAATTTCTTGTAGCAAATCCAGGCATTAATTCAGGTTTTATGATACCCCAATATGCAGCGGCATCGGTCGTGAGCCAAAATAAGCAGCTGGCAACACCCGCATCGGTCGACAGCATCCCGTCGTCAAACGAACAGGAAGACCACGTGAGCATGGGAGCCAATGCAGCCGTTAAAGCTGTTAAGATTGCCGACAACGTAGAAAAAGTATTAGCTATTGAACTCTTCAATGCTGCACAGGCGCTTGGATTTCGCCGTCCGCAAAAAAGTTCGCCATACATCGAAGAGTTTTTGACGCGCTACCGCCGCGTTGTTCCATTTCTCGACGAGGATAAATTTATGTATCGCGAAATTAACGCATCAATAAAGTTTATGCAGGATAGAGAGAGTTTGAGGGAGTTTTAAGAAAGTGGAAAGCGTATAATTAAAATTGAAATCACTTATACTCAAACAAAAATGGTTTGCAAATAACAGAGGATTCCAGTTTTAACTGTTCAGTTTTATTTATTGACAAGGGGATTAATCTCCTTGTTGTTTTTATTCGCAAATCAATTCTGTTTGAGTATAAAATAATTGATACAACCTTTTATCACAAAGTTCACAAAGAACACACAAGGCTCACAACAACATAGCGTTCTTTGTGAACAACTTTGTGCTCCCTGTGGTTTACTTTTAGTGCAAATTAATTTTTGACTCATCTCATCCTCTGTTAAACAAAATTATAACAACATCAAACCATGCAAAAAACACTTTTTATCAGCATCACCCTGTTTTTAATTTGGGGTTACTGTTACTGCAACAGTCATGAAGAAAAAGAAAATACAGGAACAAATAAACCCGACGAAACAGTTTACACAAATCCCGTAGTAAACTACAGTTTGCCCGACCCAAGCATCATTAAAGCAGGCGACGGCTACTTTTACCTGTATGCAACCGAAGACATCCGTCATCTTCCTGTCCACAAATCGAAAAACCTTGTAAACTGGGAGTTTGTTGGCACTGCATTTACACACAATACTCGCCCGGCATTTGAACCCAAAGGCGCACTGTGGGCGCCCGACATTAATTGCATAAACGGCAAGTATGTTATTTATTATTCAATGTCGGTGTGGGGCGGAGAGTGGACGTGCGGCATCGGTATTGCCACGTCCGATTCGCCCGCAGGACCGTTTACCGACAACGGTAAACTCTTTCGGAGCAACGAAATTGATGTTCAAAATTCCATTGATCCATTCTATATCGAAGATGGCAACAAAAAGTACCTTTTCTGGGGAAGTTTCAGGGGAATTTACGCAATCGAACTGAGCGACGACGGATTTGCAATTAAAGATGGCGCACAAAAGCGACAGATTGCCGGCACAGCCTACGAAGGCGTTTATATTTTTCCCAAAGACGGATACTATTATCTCTTTGCATCCATCGGCACGTGCTGCGAAGGTATAAACAGCACTTACACAACAGTTGTTGGACGCTCCAAAAACCTCTTTGGACCGTATCTCGACAAGTTGGGTAACGATATGATGAACAACCGGCACGAGATATTCATAAAAGGCAACAACCGTTTTGTAGGAACAGGACATAATTCCGAAATTGTGTTCGACCACAATAACAACTCATGGATACTCTACCATGCCATTGATAAAAACAATCCAAAAGGCAGAGTTCTGCTGCTTAGCCAAGTAATTTGGGAAGATGGATTCCCAAAAGTGGAAAACTCATCGCCCGGTATTTCGGGAATGAAAAAACCCGTGTTTGAATAAGAGTTGAAAGTTAAAAATACGATAGATGAAAATAGCATATACTGTACCACAAGTTATCACCGCATCCCCCATATTCAAATTTCAACACACACCTCCAGCACCCGTTTTGTTGCAGCCGTTACCTTATACCGGTCGTCGATACGATGATTAACAATCCACACAATTTCAGAACCGCTTTCCACAATCCA
>JAITVO010000096.1 GCA_031285765.1 Cytophagaceae bacterium
ATTGAACTTCTTCGGAAAATAGCGACAGGATGTTTTATCTACACTCGCCATCTCATCGCTTTCGCGGATATTCTACCGTTCCTTTTGACAATGGGGCATGCCCCATTGCTGCTGATGCCGCATCTCTATTAACAAGGGGATTAATCCCCTTGTCAGGATAAACGGTTGAGCAGGTGTAAATGTGCGTTTCAATACTATTTTCCGAAGAAGTCTATTATAACACTGCTTGCCTGCTCTTAAATAACGGCAGGCACCGATACTTACCATACAGGTGGCGTTCCTCTTTTGGTGGTAATCAGCACCACTCCGTTTTTTGCCTTTTCGCCGTAGCGTTGAATTGCCTTTTTGCCTTTTAACACGCGAAGCGATTTCAAATTGTAATCGAAAACTTCGAGCTTGCTGTTTACAACTTTGTTGTCGATAACGTACATTGGCATTTTGTTGCTTAAACCGTATTTTTTCAACGTTTGCACAAATTCTTTTTCCTGCCGGCCAAGTAAAAATACAACAGGTACCGAAATTCGCGCATGAACCGTTTTACCGGCTTTGCGGGCGGGTTTCCACTCCGTCATCAGCTCTACAACTCTTAACGCCTCCATGTCGAGCAACGGGTCGATGCCGTTTTCGACCGACACATTCATCAGCGTGCCGTCCTTTGTTATAACAAAAGACACCTGTACAACACCTTCGGTTGCATTTAGCCATGCTTTGTCGGGATAACGGATGTGCGAACTGATAAATTTCTCTATTTTTGCCGGCTTGCCTTTAAAAACAGGGCTTTTATCCACGCAGGTGTAAATAGAGTCGGCGGTAAAAGAATTTGCAAAACTTGGAGAACCGGGCAGTGATACTGAAAAAATAAAGAGTAAACCAAACAGACTGCTCCTTTTTAATACTTTGCTGGCGCCTGAAATAATTGATTTCATAACATTACAGTTTAAATTCAACAATAATACATGTTAAGATATGTGAGCGGGCAGTGTGCCAAACTGTGGTTTTTGCAAAGAACCTGCAAAAACTGCTTTTTAACTGCTCATTTTACTTTAGTAAACTCTGCTTTTGCCTGTATATTGTCAATTTTTTTCTCTTATCAGATGAACCGACCCGTCGCGCTTGTGTTTTTCATTCTCTTTATAGCCTTCGGCTTCTATAAAGTAGAAATAGACGCCCGGAGGGGCAAAATTTCCTCCAACTGTTCCATCCCAGCCTTTTGCAGGGTCGGTTGATTCATACACTTTTCGCCCCCAGCGGCTACTGATTATCATCCGAAATTTTTTTAGCGACCGGTAAGCTACACGAAACTCATCATTAATACCGTCGCCATTGGGTGTAAACACATTGGGAACTCCCAGATAGGATTCTTCAACCGTTAAGCTCAACGAGCTGTTTATGTCGGTACATTCACTGTTTTTTACAATATATGTTACCATATAAGCGCCGGCATCGGTAAATACATAAAAAGGATTTCGCTCGTTGCTGCTGCTTATTTCGTTTTCGCCAAGAGTAAACGACCACGTCCAAGTATCTACGGCTCCCTTGCCGGCGCCTGTAAACAGTATTTCGACAGGCGCCGATGCCGACGAGATAGAATCGTGAATTTCGTTCAAAACCTCTCCTTTTCTTACAGCCCACTCCATATCGGCTTTTACAGCAATGGGATTGCAATAATCAAGCGTATCATTCTGTACAATCCCGAATCGGTCGGTTACGGCAACCGAAACAGCAAACTCGCATTCTCCCGCGCCATCACCCGGATTGTATTGCGTGTAATAAGGTCCCATTATTTCTATGTTATTGCCATTGTATTGTTCTTCGTCCGAATCAATCCATTCCGAAACAAAGCCATAATCCACTTCCTGTTCTTGCAGGCTGCTGTCGTAATAAACCAGTTTCTTTATTTTATTTTCGGCGCTGAAACTTGTTCCCGAGCATAAAAATGTGTCTATCACAATTGCGGTACTGTAAAATTCCGGTATAAATGCCCATCCGTAAAGCGTATCAACAGGTATAGCATCCTGCAATATTTCAAGTTTATATCCACCCTCTTCGGTAATGGATATTTGCCTGTCGCTCCCTGTCGCAATCCAGTCCTTTGTCGCAATGTTAAACTGATACCAGTTGAACACCGCACTTTGTTCTTCTCCCATGTATGCAATCGTGTTGCCGTTAATATTCTTAAAGAAAAAGAGGTGCAAATTCTGCTGTTCAATAATATCAGTCCCAATTGTATTCGATGCCTCCAGTTGCGAAAACACAACGCCTGTGTTTATTATAAGTAATAGCAGCGATAAAATGATTTTTGAGGTTTTCATTTTCGTATAATTGTTATATGTTGCAATTTCAAATTAATTGATGCCGGTATTTACTCCACCGATTTTCAATTTCATATTAATAAAGATTTTTATTAAACGCTGTTATTCATAAATTATTATTTATGCGAATCAGGTTTTTACAGCTAATACTTAAAGGGAACCTCTAAAAACTCAAGGTTCGAGGCTTGCGAGGCGATAAAAGCGCAGTTTACATGAACGTAAATGAGCATTTTATCGTCCGAAGCATAACGAAGAAATTGGAGTTTTTAGAGGTTCCCTAAAATGAATAGCACAAAGTTGCAGGGTAAAACGCCGTGATGCCTTTCGATGCCGACCGGCAGATTGAAGAACTGGAATACACCTTCCGCCCGAACTCAAAAAAACGTCCGGCTCACCAAAACCGCACAGTAACATACAAGGGTTGCATCCAAACATGTCAGATTTGCATATTTATAAACACAATTCAAAATCCGAAACCCGTAATATTTAATTCATAATTCAAATACATTATGAAAGCCATTGGCGGTTACAAAAAAAATGTATTAACTTTGCCGCATCGTTAAAACAAAACCGTTATGCCACATTACCTTGACCCCCGAAACGATTTAACCTTCAAGCGCGTATTCGGCGAACACAAGCACCTTTGCATGAGTTTAATCAACAGCCTCCTGCCGCTCGAAAAGCCCGTTACAAGCATCGAGTATCAAACAGGCGAGTTGCTGCCCGACATACCCGAATTGCGCAATTCCATAGTCGATGTGCGCTGCAGCGACGAAACCGGACGCCATTTCATCGTAGAAATGCAAATGCACTGGACAGGTCTGTTCAAAAGCCGCGTACTTTTCAACGCTTCCAAAGCCTACGTCCGTCAACTGGGCAG
>JAITVO010000097.1 GCA_031285765.1 Cytophagaceae bacterium
CTGCATGATATTTAAAGTTCACAAGACGCGCATCCATTCTAAAGTTGCCGTTAGCATTGGTATAACGTATATGAAACCGGAAAAACATCATTTAAATTAATTCTGTTGAGCTACTTATACTTTAATTGTGTATTATCGAGCGTCCCTTTTGGGGCGAAATATTAGTCTGAATCATGATTGAAACAGAAATATAATAAAAAAACAGAAATACACCTTGACTTTATAAATTAAGCAGTAATTTTGCCCCGAAAATAGAAACAATATACCCGATTATAATCAATAAAATAAAATGTCGCAAATATATTTTCCGCAAAAATACACGATTGAGGATTTGCCAATGAAACCATTCATTGATGTAAACGAAATCGAACACTGTCTGTATGCTACAAAGAATCCGTCAGTTGTAAAAGTACGCGAAATCATCGCGAAAGCGTTGAACAAAAACCGCCTTTCGCTCGAAGAAACCGCAACATTGATAAACACTTCCGACCCTGAACTTGTCAATGAAATAAAAAATGGCGCCCGTACTCTCAAAGAGCAGGTGTACGGAAAGCGTATCGTGCTGTTTGCGCCGCTGTATGTGGGCAATTACTGTACGAATAACTGTTTGTACTGCGGTTTTAGAGCAGCAAACAAAAAACAGCTGCGCACAACGCTGTTGGAGTCGGAACTTGTGGCACAGGTGGAGCAGCTTGAAGACGACGGACACAAACGCCTGATTCTTGTGTTTGGCGAACATCCCCAATACACTCCCCAATTTATTGCCGACAGTGCGCGGACTGTTTATGGCGTGAAACACGGCAACGGCGAAATCCGCCGCGTAAACATTAATGCCGCACCTTTCGACATCGAAGGTTTCAGAACCGTTAAGCAAGCAGGTATTGGAACGTATCAGATATTTCAGGAGACCTATCATCCCGAAACTTACAGCAAAGTGCATCTATCTGGGAAAAAACATGACTACGAGTGGCGACTCACAGCCCTCGACCGTGCGCAGGAAGCGGGTGTTGACGATGTTGGCATTGGCGCTCTGCTCGGATTGTACGACTGGCGTTTTGAAGTTTTAGGTCTTATCAGGCATGTCAATCATTTCGAAAGCGTTTACAATGTGGGACCGCATACTATTTCATTTCCGCGAATCAAAACTGCTTCGGGTTTTGAAATCGACAAACGCTACGAGGTAAGCGACGACGATTTCACACGCCTTGTTGCCATTCTTCGGCTTGCAGTTCCTTACACAGGGCTGATTTTAACTGCCCGCGAGCCGGCGCATATTCGCGACGAAGTTCTCAAGTACGGTGTTTCGCAAATCGACGGTGGCACCAACATCGAAATGAAAGGCTACACCGAAAAAAACGGCAGCCAAAACATCAATTCCGAACAGTTCACCATCAACGATAGCCGCACCCTCCGCGAAGTGATGCTTGAGCTGATTGAGAAAGATTACATTCCGTCGTTTTGCACCGCTTGCTACCGATTAAACCGCACGGGCGAGCATTTTATGGAGTTTTCGGTTCCGGGATTCATCAAACGCTTTTGTCAGCCCAACGCCATGTTTACGTTAGCCGAATACCTCGAAGATTATGCTACGCCCGAAATCAGACAAAAAGGTTACGACCTGATTCGAAAGAACCTCGCCGATTATACCGATGACCACCTCCGCCTAAAGGTGTCGGAATGCCTCGACAGGCTGAAAGCTGGCGAGAGGGACGTTTATTTCTAAAAATGTTCGTGATGAGTTGAATATTGAAAGTGGGGAGTTATAGAAAACGTATGTGCATTAACTCTCCATTCTCCATTAAAATAGCTATATACTCAAACAAAAATGGTTTGCAAATAACAGAGATTTCCAGTTTTTACTGTTCAGGTTTATTTATTGACAAGGGGATTAATCCCCTTGCTGTTTTTATTCGCAAATCAATTCTGTTTGAGTATAAATACGGAATGCGATAGGGGTTTGATATTACATTTCAAATATTACTTCTTTAAAAGCATATCTGCGCTTAAAATCTTTGTTATCGACCAGAACAAGCCTTCCGCTGTCTTCAATATCTTCGATTCGGGCAGTGAATGTGCCGTTGTTGTCGCGAAAAGGGAAATAACCGGTTCGTCGATAAAGCGAGCTTAAGTAAAGTTCCCTTATTTTCGAATAGCCGGCGTTCTCACATTCGCAATAGCGCATGGCAATTGCGTTGATGATTTCGTGCAACAGCAGTGTTGTATCGTAAGTTTTACCTGTTATCATCTTCATCGAAACCGGATTGGGCGCTTCCGACATAAATGCGGTTTGATTCACATTCAATCCGATGCCCACAATCGAATAATCGACACTGCTTTGGCGGATGGAGTTTTCAATCAGTATGCCGGCAATTTTGCGGTCGGCAACGTACACATCGTTAGCCCACTTTATAGTTACGCCCTCGATGTAATTTTTTAATACATCGGCGATGGCAACCGTAACAATGCTATTCAGCATAAACAGAGATTCGGAAGCAATAAATGCTGGAAAAAACAACATCGAAAACAGGAGGTTCTTATCGGCTTCGCTTTCCCACGAGTTGCCTGCCTGCCCTCGTCCGCCAGTTTGGAACGATGCTGTTACAACCGAAAATTCGGTTAATTCCTCTGCCAAAATCAGCGTCTTCATTTTCGAGTTGGTTGAATCAACGCTGTCGTAATAATATATCTGTGGCTGTTTCTTCATTTTTCAGATAATTTATTCAAAATTCTGAGTTCAAAGTTGGATTTGCATAACTTTAATCGTTGAATCTTGAACTTTAAGAAGCTGTTTTGAATTAAAAAACGATTAGATATTTGCGGAGTCCGTATTGATAACTCATGTTACGCAAAACAGCCTTTTCAAGGCTATCAAAAGTAATACTGCGTAACATGAGTTGATAATTTTGGCTAAATCCATTCCTGTAACATCTTTTATCCGCTGGTTTCAGTTAACGGATAGAAAATGCAACACAAATCAGCTTTAGCCAAAAAAACTTGCCGAATAAGCATTTTTTACATTTTGTAAATAAGCCTGATAATTTAAACAACTTCTAAACTTTGAACTCAGAACTAATCAATAATCCACGAAAACTTAAATTCATAAGGCGGGGGATCGTTTTCATAAGGAATTAAATCGGATGTTTGCAGCATAAACGTAATCATGTTGTTAGTAATATTGTGGCTGATGGTTTCGGTATAGGCAACTTCATTGGTCGCATCCCAATAAGTATAAACAAATGGTAACGATTTTGTAAACTCAGCATCACCTTCCGAAATAAAAACGTGAGCCTGCGACAAACTGTACTCAATAACGTCCTGTGTGAGCGCTTTGAAATCAAATGCATACTCGTAACGTTCCATAGCAGCATTCCAAAACCAATCGTTGCTTCGTACCAAGAAAAATTCCGTATTCAATCGCATTGTGCATGTACATTCATTTATGTGTCCGCAATCGCACACCTCTTTGGTACATCCTATAAATCCAAATACTACAGGCAAACAGAAAAGAGATATTGTCAGAGATATTTGTAATTTCTTTTTCATCAGCTTTTAAATTATTTACGGGTTAATATGAGTCAATCATTAATGATATTTTGAAATCCAGTGTTTGGAGATACGCATCCGAGTTGCTCAAGTCCGATGCCTGAACGGTAAACATTATTTCTCCCGGCGACACATCGTAACTGATGGTTTCGGTATAAACATAATTTTCGTCGAGGTAAGTCTGCACATAAGGTAATGGTTTCAATGTTTCGGTAGTACCTTCCATTATATATACTTTTGCATCAATTATTCCATGATTGTAAATATTGCCTGTTAATTCGGGAAAATTGCACAGATAATCGAATCTGTTGGAATATCGGTTCCAACGCCAGTCGGAACGCCGTACCGTAAAAGTATAAGTACGAATATCAACCGCTTCTTCTTCGAAAGTGCAACCGGTAAATCCGATTATCGTCAACAGGCAAGGAATCAATATTCTTTTGGAGAGTTTCATTATCATCTAAATTTAAAATACAACTTATGGTTAATTTACACGGCGGATGACAAAGCAATTTCCATGCCTAACTTAAAAAAAAGATAATTCACACCTCAATTTCTTCATTTTTTCTTGTAATTTGTTGGCTGTTTCAACATTTAATCAACATCATGAAACAAGAAAAAAAGCAGACGTCATCAACCGTATTATTATCGGAGAAAGTCATTTTATTTTCCGTATTTGTTGACGATTTTGGGGCGTCGGTTTCTCGTATAATAGACTTCTTCGGAAAATAGTATTGAAACGCACATTTACACCTGCTCAACCGTTCATCCTGACAAGGGGATTAATCCCCTTGTTAATAGAGATGTGGCATCAGCAGCAATGGGGCATGCCCCATTGTCAAAAGGAACGGTAGAATATCCGCGAAAGCGATGAGATGGCGAGTGTAGATAAAACATCCTGTCGCTATTTTCCGAAGAAGTTCAAT
>JAITVO010000112.1 GCA_031285765.1 Cytophagaceae bacterium
ATCACCATATTTGAGGCGGAAATGCCTTCCCGTCCGGCTCCATTCAATTCTCCCTGTGCAATTAAGACAGGGGTGATTGCCTGAGGTTCAAATTCACCATCGGGTATATGATAACACCCTGTAAGGAACAGTGCAAATGTTCCAAGCAGTAAAATAGAAATTGTCCTTTTCATCTCTGTAAAAAATTAGGTATTAAACATCAAAAAAACGACGTAAAGTTAGACAGTGTTTTTCTATGTTTCCAAATTTTCAGTGTTAATAATATTAAAAACAAAGGATGTTTGTAGTTAAAAAACGCATATTATGTAATTGTTTTGAGGTAATACAACTGAACTGTAATGATTCGATAACCTAAATAAAGTTCGTCCGATAAAATCTCAGCCTGTTTTCCCTGATAGGGTTTCGACGAATTGTAAACAGCAGGATTGGGCGGCGTAAAATCATCCGCATCATATTGTGTTGATACAGGCATCGGAGGCTGAGCAGGATAAACATAAAAAGTTCTTTCCAATTTTTGTTTGTTTATGCCATTAACAGTAACCCCGTTTAGTTTGGCATCTATTGGCACCACAAACGATTGTATATATACAGGCAACTCCGGCAGACCAAGTTCAACAGTGGAGTGAAAACTGTTTTCCAAAGTAATTTTGTCGTACTCGCCCGATTTTTCTATATGAATATCGGAGTGATATGTTGCAATACTTCTCGAAACCTGTCCGTTTCCGATGAAACACACAATTACCAAACAATTGTCAATAAAAAAACTCGTTTCATACTATTCAATTATTATTTTGTCTGAAATAACGCAGTCTTCAGTTGTGATTTTAACGATATATACACCTTTGGTAAGATTTTGGGTGTCTATAAAATAAAATCCTTTTTCAGAGGCAGATTTAACGGTTGTTACGTCCAATCTGTAAATAGTAAATGAAGTACTGTTACTGTTTTCTATGCCCGAAAGTTCAATTTCTATTTTTTAATCAACAGTTAAAACAATGGAACCTAATGAACGTCTTGCTCCGCCGGGACCTATTGCACGAATATCTTCAAAAACTACTCTTTGTCCCCTGACTGCAGCTTTCAATAATTCCTTTTGGTCATTTGTCAATAAATTACTGGTCGAAGAATATTCTTGAACAAAACCTCCCACTACAGTAGATACTTTGAACGAAGATACTTTAAACTCAACTCCTTCGAAATCGAAACCTTCCATTTCAGCCATAATCCCCATTTGTGCAGCCAATAAGGCTTTGGGTATTTTGCCTTCGGTCTGCTTATTAATTTTTGCTACGGGAGGCGGAACCTGTTTAATACGGAACGATGCTTTTCCCATATCTTTCTCGCGACCATTTATTTTTGCAATAACAGAAACAACTGCTTGAGTTCCGACAGAATTGTTATTAGGTTTCACAAGGTATTGATTCCCTTTCTTGGTATAGGTAGCGTTTGTAACACGGATAGAGATGTTTTCGCTTGCAACACCGGGAACAGATACTTCAACCGGATTTTCAATACCTTCGTAAAAAACATTCATCTTTACAGCCGAAACCACTACGTTGGGCTGTGCTACAATGTAACTTTCCTGTACAGGATAGGAGCGCGCCACCCCATCGGGTCCCATAATAGATATTTCGCCTTTCCAATCGAAACTTCCCGTATTATTGGCTGGAAATTTCATGATTCCAACACCTCTACTTTCATCAATCAGAACTTCTCTGCCCGGAACATTTACCGAAGGTGGCTGAGTGGTATCACGAGCCGCTATCATAATTTCGGCATAATATTCATCACCGGCAATAACATAATTAGACCTTTGGATAACTAACGGCTCTATTTTATTGAACTTAAATGAGCCTTCGTCAATACCTGTATATAAATAACGTACCACATCTGACTCAAGATTTCGCGTTGTTGATTGCAACTGGCTTAAAAGAGCCATTGATGCTGCTAAAGGGATATGTTCAAATTTTTCGCTTTCCCAACTTGCATGAGGATTTTCCTTTGTTGCATGTGACTCTACCGAAAGCCCATTCTTAACAGTATTGATAAGTGCAGTATCTTGAGGATCGATATAACTGACTAAAAGATCACAATATTCGGTCAGTTTATCTTTCAGTTCCTGACTTCTTTTTCCATTCTGTTCGGTTATCATTATTTGAGCAGCGATGTCCTGATTCGATACCGACTGGTAATTTTCGGGTGTAAATTCAGGTCCGTCAGCAGTATTCACAAACAAAACTTTCAGGTCATAGATATGCTTTGTCAATTCTTCTGCTTTTTCCCTGATTTTTTTGGCTCTTTCCCAATTGTCTTTTACCTTTGCTTCATTCAAGACAAATGCTTTCTCAAAATCACTGTAAACCAGTCCATTTTTCGCTTCAATAGCTTCTTTGGACTGCAAGATACTTTTGTCAACAAGAATATATGCATTTAGCAAGTCTCCGGATACATTCAAAGCAAGCATTGCCGTCAACATGAGGTACATCATGCCTATCATTTTTTGCCTCGGGGTTTCCGGACAGTTTCCTCCACTCATAACTTATTAATATTAAAGTTAAAACAAAAAAATATCATATCACTTTCCCGTATTCATCACACTGAGCATATTCCCATAAATGGTATTCAACTCATTCAACGTTTGAGAAAGTTTATTTACTTCATTAACCTGAGTGTTAATGCTCGACAGGTGCAGTTCGTAAACAGAATTGATTGACGAAAGATTTTTATTTACGCCTTGAATATTTTCAGCATATTTAGAGGCGCTTGTCGAAATCTGCTCAATCTGGCTTGTCATTGCCTGTCCTATTGTTTTATATGCGTCGGTCAATTGTTTGCCCGACGATTGAACCGACTCTACCAGATTATTGCCTGTTTTTGCCAAAACTTCAGCTACTTTTAAACCTCCGTCCGAAACCGATTTGGCAGCAGTTACATAACTTTCGCTCAAAGTTAAGGCATTTGCCGAAATTTTTTCAACCTGACTTGTCATGGTTTGTCCCATAGTCTTATAAACATCGTTTAATTGTTTACCCGACGTTTGAACCGATTCTATCAGCGAGTCGCCTGTTTTTGCCAGAACTTCAGCAGCTTTCATGCCCCCATTGGCAACAGCCTTAGCGGCAGTTACATAGCTTTCGCTCAATGCTTCGGACGATTGACGGATATTCTGTACGGTTTGAGTCTGAACTTCGGATAACGAAGCTACCGACCCTGACGCCGTTCTCAATGAAGCAAGATAAGCCGATGTTACAGCGCTTATATCGCCCAAATCCGACAACTGTTCAACGGTATGAGAAAGGTTGTTAATTCCGTCGCCTAACTTGGCCATTGCTTCCGGTTCAATTTTTGTTCCCTGATTCAAAGCGCTGATGTCAAGACTTGAACTTGCCGTAATTGGGGTGGCTGACGCCATCTCTCTATGAGTTTCCAAGCCTGCCAGTTCGGGATAAACAAGGCTCCAATCGGGCATTTCGTGAGGTGGCTCAAATGCCGACAGGAAAAATATCAGAGCCTCTACACCTAATCCGGCGGTAAGCATAATAGAAGCACCCGGAAAGTGCATGATTTTGAACAAAGCGCCCACGATTGCAACTGCAGCTCCAATCCCATACACTTTACTCATTACTTTTTTATAAATTGGACTACCAAAAAAACCAGCTCCACTGCTCATAACAATTTTATCTCTTAATTAAGTTAATATACAAATTTTGATTTATCTTTTATCTTGAATCAACCTCCAATAACATCTCTTACGCAACGGAAGCCGATATATGATTTGGCTGTATCCTGATATTCATACGTGCGTGTCGAATTTTGCAGAAATTGGCCTACATCTTTCCATGAGCCGCCACGAATCGTTTTTCTTTTCATAACATGCGAATCGGTGGGCAAAGCATTGTACTTATAATCAGGTCGTATGTCGTGCATAAATCCATAAGAAGATTCGTCATAGGCGCCCGACGTCCATTCGGCAACATTTCCAGCCATGTCATACAAACCAAAATCATTGGGTGCAAACGAACCGACAGCCATTGAATAGATACCGCCATCATCGCCGGGGCGTCCGCGTAACGGTTTAAAATTGGCAAGGAAACATCCCTGATTGTTTCGGGTGTACATACCGCCCCAAGGATAAATGTTTGCTTTAAGTCCTCCGCGTGCAGCGTATTCCCACTCGGCTTCGCTCGGTAAACGATAACTTTGTACTCCTGGCTGTCCTTTTGAATTCAGGAAGTTGTTCAAATATTGAGTTCTCCAAATACAGAAAGCCGTAGCCTGTTTCCAGTTTACGCCTACAACAGGATAATGGTCGAAACCGGGGTGCCAAAAGTATTTTTCGGTTTGTGGCTCATTGAATGCGTAGGTGAAATCGGCAATCCAAACCAAAGTATCGGGATAAACATTCACACGGTCTTTCATGATAAATGCCGATCTGTCTTTTACCGCTTCTACTTCTCCTTTTTGATTATAGACTTCTCCTTCGTAAGCATTCGTTTCAAAATTATAACGATTTGTTTTTTTTGCAGCCTGTTGAAGATCAATCCATTCGTAATCATAAAAGAGTTTACGGGCATCAATCTCTTTCTTTCTGAAAAATCGTTCATTTTCAGGAATATACATTGGTTCCAATATTTCGGCATATTCCTGATCATCCCAAACTAATTTTTCATCCCAATTAAGGTAAGGAGGGTCAATTGCATTTCCGAACTCATCTTCAGCTATAAAAAATTGGTCGAACTGCTCTCCGAGCAATCGGCGGGCAATAGAATCGCGTACCCAATAGACAAACTGACGATATTCGCTGTTCGTAATCTCAGTATCGTCCATCCAAAACGATGTAACGGCAACCGTTCGAGTTTGCGTATTCATTGTTTGAGCAACGTCCTGATCGTTGATACCCATATTAAAACTTCCCTGCGCAACAAACACCATCCCATGAGGGTCGGGTTCATAAAATGTTGCATTACGAGCAACTCCAACAAGTTCGCCATTTCCGGATTTTCCACACCCGCTTAATATCAGGGGTAAAATGGAACATAAAATAAGTGCTTTCTTCATAGTTTTATGTTATACTTAAACTGTTTCAACTGTTCATCAAGATTTTATATTTTTTTGTAAAGCGGTTTTATGGGATGAAATAGAATTTCGAGTCATAAAATCACAAAAATCTCACATTTTTATATCGTTTATTCCTTTTGCCAAGACTAATGTCAAATGAATAGCCTATCATAACTTCGTGTGTGCCACTGCTTTGTATTGCCACTCTATTGGCGGGTACATCAAAGCAGTATCCTACTTTTAGTCCGTTTGGGAGTTCTAATCCTACCATTACAGAAACATCTCCCTGATACCTGTACGAAAGTCCTCCCCAGTATTTATCTTTGAACAAAGCTACCGTACTTAAAGTAAACTGCCATATACTTGCGCTCTTCATTATTATAAAGGACGGTTTCAATACTACGGGGCGTTCCCAAAACGCATAATTGTAACCTGCCGTTATATATAAAGTGCGTGGAATGTACATATTCGCCTCATCTTTAAAATCGGGTTCGGGTTGAAACAAATGTAGAACCGATATTCCTGCATAATATTTCGGTGTTTGATAATAAACTCCGACTCCCAAATCGAATCCAATACCATTGACTTCTACACCCGGAATAAGCGGGTCGTCTTGAATATGATACTTATTCTCTCCCTGCGCATCTTCCGGTACAGGTATTAATTTAGCTCCATCGCTAACCACATTGACTACTCCGAAATTAAAACCTGCGCCTAATTTCCCTTCTCCCATATCAAAAATTCGCGAAAAGAAGCCTTCTATCAACAAATTGCTGTAATATCCAACCGTTTCGTTAAAAAACATCAATCCAACTCCTCCCGAAGTCCCCAATATATTGAGCGACATGTCTCCACTTATGAATGTTGTATGAGGATAGCCTTCCATCCCCGTCCATTGATGCCTGTCCACCACTGCCGCATTCATCTTCCCTGTCATACCTGCATAAGCGGGATTAAAGGACAGAGAATTATGCATGTACTGACTAAGCATTTTATCAGTTACCTGCGCTTCAACGTTCGATATTCCGTCGCAAAATAAAGCAAAAAAAACAAATCTCCCAGCCCAAAATAATTTAAAAAAAATAAATCGGCGTATTTTTTTATTTTCCAACGCATTAAAGCCCGCCTTTTCACTCGAAAATCTCGATTTAAACGAACATTTTTTTTTCAATAAAAGAGCTGATGCCATTATACTAATATTTCAACGCTAAGGTTACGTTTTTTTATGCCGAAACACAAAAAAAATTTCAAAATTAACTGATTAACAGAGAAAAATGCGCTAAAATAAAGACTCATCAACTTATAATTAAACAACTGCAAAGGTAATTTGTTTTCGGCAAATATACAATATAATTAGATATTCAAACAAATTATTTCTTTTTAGCCGCTGTTTTTTTTACTGTTTTTTTCTTTGCCACCGCTTTTTTCTCTACCGTTGCTTTTGTTTTCGAGGCTTTAGGTTGCTTTTCGTTGTTTTTCACAAGCGCCATTGTTGTTTCGTATGTTAACCCTGCGGCTTCCTGTGTTTTAGGAATTTTATAATTGTTCCCTTTGTAACTGATGTAAGGTCCCCATCTGCCATTCAAAATTAAAAGTTCAGGCTCTTCCTTAAACGACTTAAACAGTTTTTTATTGTCCTTTTCTCTTTTTTCTTCGATTAATTCGATGGCACGGTCAAGCGTTATTTCCATCGGGTCGTCAACCCCTTTCTTTAAAGAGGCGTATTTTGCGTCGTGCCGTACGTAAGGACCGAAACGCCCTACGCCAACAACTACTTTTTTATTTTCGTACAATCCCAAATCGCGTGGAAGTTCAAACAGTTTCAACGCTTCTTCGAGTGTGATGGTTTCCAAATGCTGTTCGCGGTTCAGTGAGGCATAAACAGGCTTATCGTTTTCGTCGTTGCCGTCGCCTATTTGCGCCACAGGTCCAAAACGACCGATGCGAACAATTACAGGCTTGCCCGTTTTGGGGTCATTTCCAAGTATGCGTTCACCCGTCTTTCTGTCTGATTTTTCAAGAGTTTCTTCCACCTGTTTGTGAAAAGGAACGTAAAACTCGTCGATTGCCTTGCGCCAAACGAGATTGCCATCGGCTATGCTGTCGAACTCCTTTTCGACTTTGGCTGTAAAATCGTAACTTACAACATCCGAAAAATAATTTACAAGAAAGTCGTTAACAACCATTCCTATATCGGCAGGAAACAGTTTGGAACGCTCGGCTCCTGTGGTTTCCGATTTTTCGGAATGGGATACTTTTTCGTTTTGAAGCACAATATAACGGTATTTACGCAATGTTCCCGCACGATCTTCTTTCAAAACATAACCTCGCTGCTGTATGGTGCTGATAGTTGGCGCATAGGTTGACGGGCGGCCGATGCCCAACTCTTCGAGTTTGCGAACAAGGCTTGCCTCTGAATATCTGGGTGGTTTCTGACTCCAGCGTTCGCGGGCTTCCATTATGTTCAGGTTAAGATGGTCGTTGGCTTTCATCGAAGGCAGAAATCCTGTGTTTTCTTCTTCATCTTTTTCGACATCAGTCGATTCGATGTAAACTCTCAAAAATCCATCGAACTGAATTACTTCGCCCGTAGCGATGAATTTTTTGTCGGAACTTCCTGTCTTAATGGTAACAGTAGTTTTCTCAATTTTGGCATCAGCCATTTGCGATGCTAATGTACGCTTATATATAAGGTCGTACAAACGTTGCTCGTTGTTGTTACCCGTAATGGTCGGCATGTTGAGATAGGCGGGACGAATTGCCTCGTGCGCTTCCTGTGCGCCCTTGCTGGTTGTTTTGTAATGACGAACTTTAACATAATTGTCGCCCATTTCGTTTTTTATCTGCTTCACTGCCATGCCTACGGCGGAGTCGGACAGATTGACCGAGTCGGTACGCATGTAAGTAATCTGACCAGCCTCGTAGAGTTTTTGCGCCACCGACATGGTTTGGGCTACCGAAAAACCGAGTTTTCGTGCAGCTTCCTGTTGCAGCGTTGATGTGGTAAAAGGCGCGGCGGGACTTTTGGTATAAGGTTTTTTTACAACCTGCTCCACTGTAAACGACGTGTTTTTACACGATTCAAGAAATGCTTTTGCCTCGTCGAATGTTGTAAACCTGTGATTCAGTTCGGCTTTTACTTCATTTGCCTTTTCTTTTTCGTGCTGAATAGTGAAAACAGCTGTTACACGATAGAACGATTCGGAATTGAAACCGAATATTTCGCGCTCACGTTCAACAATTAGGCGAACAGCTACCGACTGCACTCTGCCTGCTGACAACGAGGGTTTTACTTTTTTCCATAAAATAGGCGAAAGTTCAAAACCAACCAAACGGTCGAGCACCCTGCGTGCCTGTTGCGCATCCACAAGGTTTTGGTCAATAGCTCTTGGATTTTTGATGGCATTCAAAATAGCGTCTTTTGTGATTTCGTGAAAAACAATCCGTTTTGTATTCTTGGCGTTCAGTTCCAAAACTTCGGCAAGATGCCATGCAATAGCTTCTCCTTCGCGGTCTTCATCGGATGCGAGCCAAACAGTGGAAGCCTTCTTTACCAGCGACTTTAACTCTTTAACAACCTCTTTTTTGTCGGGCGAAACGGTATATTGCGGTTCGTAATTGTTTGTTATATCAATCCCGAAATCTTTCTTCTCCAAGTCGCGTATATGACCGTAGCTGGACTTCACAAGGAAATCTTCGCCCAAAAATTTTTCGATGGTTTTTGCTTTCGCCGGCGACTCAACAATTACCAGATTTATAGTGTCTTTACCTGTCTTTTTTGCCATAATATTCCGTCGTATTTGTTACCCTGAAAGGTTTTTTTTCGGGGGCAAAAATAGAAAATATTGTATTTACGCACTATGATTTGTTTTTATTTTCTCCACTAAATTCATTTTTTTTTGCGAGGGGGCTTTTTTGAGGCGAACAGTTCAAAGCTCCGAGTTGAAATTTCTGCAAATGCTGCGTAACATGAGTTATTAATTGTATTCAATGTTTATATTATATACAGATAGCATTCGTGTAAAATTCGTCATGTATTATCCACAGATTGCGCAAATTAACACAGATTTTTTTTCGCTTATCTATGAAAATCTGTGTAATATGTGGACTGGGGTTGAAAAGTAAGTAATACATTCTTTAATTATCGTAAAATTGCAAAGTATATATGTAAACTCACAAAGCGTTTCGGCAAACTCACAAAGCGTTTCGGCAAACTCACAAAGCGTTTCTGCAAACTCACAAAGCGTTTCTGCAAACTCACAAAGCGTTTCGGCAAACTCACAAAGCGTTTAGGTAAACTCACAAAGCGTTTAGGCAAACTCACAAAGCGTTTCTGCAAACTCGCGGAGCGTTTCTGCAAACTCGCGGAGCGTTTCCGCAAACTCGCGGAGCGTTTCTGCAAACTCGCGGAGCGTTTCTGCAAACTCGCGGAGCGTTTCTGCAAACTCGCGGAGCGTTTCCGCAAAACTTACGATGCGTAAAATTATACTTAAACA